>DATBNI010000290.1:0-15056 GCA_036554425.1 Psychromonas sp. | reverse complement strand
TGCTTGCCTATTTAGATGGCAAACTATAACATGCATCAGTATATTTTTTTTAAAAATGTACTGTATTTTAAGTCAAATAATTATGACAATCATGGATAGGATGAGTATGACCTTAAAATCATCAAATTTTACTCTGCTGGTAGTGAATCTTGAGAGTGAAAGTCTGACTACTTTAGCGGAAGAGCTTCACAAAAAAAGTATTACAGCACCGGATTTTTTTAAAAATGCACCCGTGGTGGTCAATATTGAAGATACTGCACTTAAAATAGACTTTGCTAACATGAAACAGCGTATCAATGAGCAAGGTTTTATTTTAGTCGGTATTTCAGGCGACTTGTCTGATCAGCAAAAAGAGCTGATAAGCGCGCAGCATATCGCCATATTGAGACCTTCTCTGCGCCAATCGAACAAAATAGCAAGTGCAAGACCGGCAGCCGAAGAGCCGGTTGATATACCCCTTGTTTGCCGTCCGCAGAATGAGCTTAAAACAAAAGTTCATACCGGAAGAGTTCGCTCAGGGCAGCAAATTTATGCGAAAGAAACCGATCTTGTTATCCATGGTGATGTGGGAGCCGGGGCTGAAGTTATTGCCGATGGTAATATTCACATTTATGGTAAATTAAGTGGTAAAGCCTTGGCCGGGGCAATGGGCGATAAAACTGCCTGCATCTTTTGCCAGGCACTAAAACCAGAATTGCTTTCGATCGCGGGAATTTATAAATTAAGTGATGATTTAACGAATGATTATGTCGCTAAAAGTTGCATAGTCTCATTACAAAATGAACAAATCGTATTGGCCAAATTACATCTGGGATAAGGAATAAGAATAATGGCGAAAGTAATTGTCGTGACATCAGGTAAAGGTGGTGTTGGTAAAACAACAAGTAGTGCTGCAATTGGTAGTGGTCTTGCAATGACGGGTGCAAAAACCGTTATTATCGATTTCGACATTGGGCTGCGTAATCTGGATTTGATTATGGGCTGCGAACGTCGAGTTGTTTACGATTTAATTAATGTGATAAACGGTGAAGCAAACCTTCAGCAGGCGTTAGTTAAAGATAAGCGTATTCCTGATCTTTACATTTTACCTGCTTCGCAAACCCGTAATAAAGATGCATTGACCAAAGAAGGGGTTCAAAAGGTCATTGATACGTTAAAATCTGACGGGTTTGAATACATTATATGTGATTCCCCTGCGGGGATTGAACAAGGTGCCATGATGGCACTTTATTTTGCAGATGAAGCTATAGTGACAACTAACCCTGAAGTGTCATCGGTACGAGATTCAGATCGTATCACTGGTATGTTATCCAGTAAATCTTACCGTTCAGAACAGCAACTTACTCCTGTAAAAGTACATCTATTAATTACCCGTTATTGCCCGGAGCGCGTTCAGCGAGAAGAAATGCTCAGCATAGAAGATATTAATGATTTATTAGGCATTGAATTACTGGGGGTTATTCCTGAATCCAAAGATGTGTTAAGCGCTTCAAATTTAGGTGAACCTATTATTCTCAATCAGGATAGCGATGCAGGTAAGGCTTACCAAGATGCAGTGGATCGTTTGCAGGGTATTGAACGTGATTTTCGTTTTGTTACCTATCAGAAGAAAGGTTTTTTAAGCCGTATGTTTGGAGGTTAATGTGGGATTATTAGGATATTTTAGAAGGAATGAGCCGAAAAAAAGCAGTGCGAGATCAGCTAAAGATCGTTTGCAAATTATAGTTGCACATGAGCATTCAAGTTCGGTAAGCCCAGCATATTTACCTGAAATGCAAAGAGAAATAGTTGAGGTTATTCGAAAATTTATGGATATATCAAATAATGATGTTAAATGTGAATTTTCAGATAATGCAGAGGATGATATGTCTGTATTAGAAGTGAATATCACCTTACCTAAAAGTAAATAAACTTTAACCAGTAATTACAGCAAACAGGCTGTGAGTCAGTGTTAAGTACCTTGCAGCTGGTGTTTACTTTATTCAGCAGAGAGTGAGTTTTCTAACTCTCTGCTGAATCTATAAAAACAGTTAATCAGCACTTAAGTGAAGATTTTTGCGCTTTATTTTGTGTTTACTGCAATGCTATTAATAATAACCGCCTGTATTGGTTTATCACCCGCGCCTGTCTTCAGTGTTGCTATCTTATCCACAACTTCCATCCCTTTAATCACTTTGCCAAAGACGCTGTAACCCCAGCGATCACCCTGCGCATCTAAAAAATCATTATCTTTGTGATTAATAAAAAATTGGCGAGTGGCTGAATGCGGATTATTGGTTCTTGCCATGGCAATAGTGCCGCGTTTATTGCTTAAACCATTGCGGGATTCATTCTCTATTGCTGCAACCGTGGCCGCTTGTTTTCCCGATACCTTAAAACCCCCGCCCTGGATCATAAAGTTATTAATAATCCGGTGAAAGGTGGTTTGCTTAAAACCATCTGTTTGTACATAGTGTAAAAAATTGGTAACGCTTTTTGGCGCCAGGTTTGGATATAATTCGATAACAATGGGGCCTTGCGATGTCTCCATTAACACAGTTGGATTTTCGTCTGAAAATACAGATGTACTGAGAAAGAGCAGAAAAATAGATAATAAGTATTTCATGGCGTTTCCTTTTTGATGGATCAGTTAGAATTTTGTTAGCTTGGTATTAAGTTCTGGGTTTTTCACTATTTCAGTCAACAGTTGCGATAACTGTTTATTGAGTTGTGCGCTTATTTTTACACTATTGGCATTAAAGGGCGCTTCTGAAACCGTGCGTGAATTAAATGTTTTACTGAATGTTTTGTTAATTGATTTGAGTTGGATTTTTATCACCACCTCGGAGTTTATTTGATGCTTATAGGTAGACTGCTTGACTTTCGCGAGTAATTTAATGAGCTGGACATCTATTGTGTAATCATTGTCCGGAGAAATGTTTAATCCCTGGGCTGACCATTGCTTATTTAAAGTTTGCTGAATAATCAGACGACTACTGTTTGATTCATTGACCAGTGTTGCAACGCCGTCACCTGTACTTATTTCAATTAAATAATGCGCAATACGTCTATCTTGACTGCTCAGTGACCAGTTGATATCGCTATTAATCGCGGGTATTTTTTGTGCAGTGGAAATTTCAGGTTGAACTTGCATGGTACTGGGTACATTGCTGCAAGAAAATAAAAAAAAGGGTGCTGATACTAAGGTGAAAAAACGGATTTTTTTAAGCCATGCGTAGATCACAACGGATATTCCTATGGTGAAGAAAAGGTAGATAAAGATGATAGCAAATCAGTTTGATTTGTGCTGGTTTAAATAAAAAACCAAGTGTTTTTTAATAACTTGTATCTTAATTGTTAAAATAAAGTGTTTAAAATATAAATTAAGATCTATTTTATGTCATTAGTTGTCATTTATTACTCCGCCGCCTTATTATTGAATATTTTCTGTTTTTATTTTAAATACTGGAAAATATTTAAAGATCGTTTACTTAAGATCTTTTTTCTTCACTTGATTTAGTACTACAAGCCTTATGGTCTCTAGCTTTAGAATGGTTATCCACTTTTTCTGTGGATAACTCTGTGGGGAGAATTATAAAAACAGCCTGCAGCCCTTATCATTACTTAGTTTTTATGACATTGCAGTAAAAACGAACAAAATAAATTGTTCAATAAAAACAATGAGTTGAAAATGTCAAATGCATTATAAGTGGGGCGTTTCGTAATAAGTTAAGAAAAATTAAATTATTATAAAGTCAATATTTAAATGTTAATTATTCTTGCTTAAACATAAAAAAATTATTGACATGAACAGAAAATAATTAGTTTTTCTGGTTGAATATTTAAACACGATATCTGTCCTCTTTATATTAAAAGATCCATCAAATAATATTTTTATAGATCTGTTATCTATGTTGTCGGAAAATTAAAAAGCAGAAAAACAGCCCATATCCCGGATAGATAAGTCACTTAAAATCAGGGTAGGCGATGTTTTTATTGCTAAATCGTCATTTTCACAGGTTTTTTTTTGGAGTAAGCGTTTCCCGAAAAATTTTCTGTTATCAAGATCTTTAGGGGGTGAAGGAGAGAGTTCAGTAAAGCGTTTATTGCACTTAAAAGTGGTTTAGCCATCCCCTTTCAACAATCAATAAAGCGGCTCAAGATGCAGAAAACGGCATCTTGAGTTGGCTGGCTATTGAGCTGATTTTTTAAACCGCTATTAACTATTTTTCTGTGACCTGTTATGGGGTAATATTGACACATTTAGGTAAATAATAAGGTGGAAGAGGTTATACATGGATAAAAGGTTTCAACTTGTCTCTCAATTCTCACCTGCCGGTGACCAACCTCAAGCCATTGATAAATTAGTTGAGGGTATTGAATCTGGTCTCGCTTTTCAGACGTTGCTGGGGGTGACGGGATCGGGTAAAACTTTTACCTTAGCGAATGCGATTGCAAAGCTTAACCGCCCGACATTAATTCTTGCGCCCAATAAAACACTCGCGGCGCAGTTATACGGTGAAATGAAAGAATTTTTTCCCAATAACGCCGTAGAATATTTTGTTTCCTATTATGATTATTATCAGCCTGAAGCCTATGTCCCCAGTTCAGATTCTTTTATCGAAAAAGATGCTGCTATTAACGCGCATATTGAGCAGATGCGCCTTTCTGCAACCAAAGCGCTATTAGAGCGCAAAGATGTCGTCTTAGTGGCTTCTGTCTCTGCAATATATGGCTTGGGCGATCCAACGGCTTATTTGCAAATGATGCTGCACCTCACGGTAGGAGAAATAATATCAAGCCGTGAAATACTGCAGCGCTTAGTCGATTTACAATATAACCGCAATGAAACTGAACTAAGTCGCGGTACCTTTCGCGTCCGCGGTGAAGTGATTGATATCTTTCCCGCAGATTCGGAAAAAGAAGCCTTAAGAATTGAATTGTTTGATGACGAGGTCGAGCAAATTTCAGTGTTTGATCCGCTTACCGGACAAGGGATAGATAAGCTGGCACGTGTGACTGTTTACCCCAAAACGCATTATGTCACGCCCAAAGAACAAATTTTAAAAGCGGTTGATGCTATCAAAGAGGAACTCAATGAACGTAAAAAAGAGTTTCTTGAGCAGAATAAACTGATTGAAGAGCAACGCATCTCGCAACGTACACTGTACGATATCGAGATGATGAATGAACTTGGGTATTGCTCCGGTATAGAAAACTACTCACGTTATCTCTCCGGGCGAAACGGGGGCGAAGCTCCTCCTACCTTGTTTGATTATCTGCCCAAAGATGGTTTATTAATTATTGATGAAAGCCATGTCACCGTGCCGCAGATTGGCGCCATGTATAAAGGAGACCGTTCCCGTAAAGAAAATCTGGTGAATTACGGCTTCAGGTTACCTTCTGCCCTCGATAACCGGCCCTTAAAATTTTCAGAATTTGAAAAAATAGCCCCGCAAACTATTTATGTTTCAGCCACGCCCAGTGATTATGAAATTGGTAAATCTCAAGGTGAGATCATACGTCAGGTGATACGGCCTACGGGTTTACTGGATCCTGTCATAGAAGTTCGCCCGGTCGCCACACAGGTTGATGATCTGCTCTCTGAGATTAATCTACGTTTACCCTTAAAAGAGCGTGTCTTAGTGACGACTTTAACCAAGCGAATGGCGGAAGATCTGACGGATTATCTGCATGAGCACGGCATTAAAGCACGTTATCTTCACTCCGATGTTGATACGGTTGAACGTGTCGAGATCATTCGCGATTTACGTTTAGGCATTTTCGACGTGTTAATCGGCATTAACTTGTTACGCGAAGGCCTGGATATTCCAGAGGTTTCTTTGGTTGCTATTTTGGATGCGGATAAAGAGGGCTTCCTGCGATCCGAACGTTCGCTTATTCAAACCATGGGACGTGCTGCACGTAATTTAAACGGGAAAGCCATTTTATATGCCGCTCGTATCACCGGCTCCATGCAAAAAGCTATCAAAGTTACCGAAGATCGGCGTTTATTACAAAATCAATTTAATATTGATAATGACATTGTGCCGCAAGGTTTGTCTAAAAAAGTAAACGATGTGATGCAGTTGGGACAAAGAAACCTTAAAAAAGGCAACTTAAAACAGGGTAAGGTTGCCGAGTATAAAGCCAATTACCAGATACACAGCGAACAAGATATCCTTAAACAGATAGCATTAACAGAAAAACAGATGTTTGCTTTTGCTAAAGATCTTGAATTTGAAAAAGCCGCACAGCTCAGAGACGAAGTATCTAAACTGCATGAGCAATTAGTTTCTATGGGGTAATAGCATAAACGTTTATGTTAAAAAGGTCTTATCCTAGTACGGAGAAATTCTCTTTTTCCAACATTTTAATTAATGAAATGAGTGGCAATCCAATCAGGCTGTTGGGATCTTTTCCTTCAAAGGATTCAAAAAGCGCAATGCCATAACCTTCACTTTTAAAGCTGCCGGCACAATTGAAAGGTTGTTCCTTCTCCAGATAATGGTTGATCATTTGATCGTTTAATGCTCGAAACTGTACCGCATAAGGCTCAACCAGTGATTGTACAGTACCTGTGCGGGTATTAAGCAAGGCTAAGCCGGTGTAAAAAGTAATACGTTTGCCACTGGCGGCTTTTAATTGTTTAAATGCATTTTTAAAATTTCCCGGTTTGCCAAGGATTTCACCGTCATTGACACACACTTGGTCCGATCCAATGATTAATGCGTCAGCAAATTCGGGCGCAATGGCTTGTGCTTTTGCTATCGCTAAACGTTCTACCAGTGCGGTGGCTGTTTCTTCAGGCAGCGCCGTTTCATCAACATCAGGTTTGGCAGTATCAAATACCAGATGCAGCTTTTCCAGTAATTGTTTCCGAAAAGGCGAGGTGGAAGCTAAGATCAGTTTTTGAGACATATAACGCTCTCTGTAAAATATAAGGTTAATGCATTTTATGGTCAGACAAATCATAAAGCGATAGTTTACTTAAAAAATATTTGTTACCTTGCAGGCGATTCCCTGAGGGATGCATTATTCACCCGATAGATTTTTATGCTTGGAATGGGACAAGTTTTTATCTGCTGCTAAGGCTTTATAGAGCACAAATTTCTCTATTCTAAAGCTTAAAAAATATTTAAGCTTTAGAATAGAGAAATTTAAGAAAAAGCGCGCTTTTTCTTTGACTATCTTGACAGCAATCTATAGTATTCGCGGCCATGCAAAACGTTAAATTGCCGATTAAGGTTGATCCTGTTCGTGCTGCACAAAAACAGTTGGAATTAGAAGCTACAATTCCAAAAGTGCTTTTGAGCAGATTAGCAGAGTCAACAATCAGCATTCAGTCTGATATCAAGACTGTTTTTTCATTTGATATTGATAAGCAAAAGCTGAGAATATTTCATGGTAAAGCCAGTGTTGCAGTAGAGCTTATTTGTCAACGGTGCAATGAGCCTATGATTTATCAGTGTGAAGCTGAATTTACATACTGTCCTGTTCATAACCAAGAACAGGAAGATAATTTACCTGACGCCTATGAAGCCATTTATTATGATGAAAATGGTGAGGTGAATCTTCATCAAATTGCAGAAGATGAACTGATAGTGACTCTTCCGCAAATTGCAAAACATGCAATTGAAGAATGTCAGCAAAGTGAGTTTGAACTTACCTTTGGTGAAATTGATGAAGAGGAACAGCGTCCTAACCCATTTGATGCTCTAGCGCAATTAAAGCACAAATAACCAGTAGGAATTTTTAACATGGCTGTACAAAAAAGTCGTAAAACTCGTTCAAAACGCGGCATGCGTCGTTCACATGATGCACTAACTGCTCCAGCACAGCTTTCTGTTGATGCAACTTCTGGTGAAACTCACCGTCGTCATCACATGACTGCTGAGGGTTTCTATCGAGGCAAAAAAGTGATCGAACTGTAAGTAATTACAGACTGATCGAACGGTAAGCCATTACCTTGTGTAAACTTACTCTTGCCATTGATGCAATGGGGGGCGATGTCGGCCCCCATATTCCTATTTTAGCCGCTTTAAAATCACTCCAGTTACATCCCAATTTATATATTATTATTGTGGGAAACCGCACTCAAATATTCCCTGTTTTAAAAAAACACCAGCTGCTAACGCATGAACGCTTAAGTTTAATTCATACTGATAACGCTATCTCTATGGAAGTTAATCCTGTTTATGCATTACGCCATACTTCAGATTCATCAATGCATATCGCCCTTAAACTTGTGGCTCAGGGTAAAGCTGATGCTTGCGTCAGTTCAGGTAATACCGGGGCATTAATGCTGCTCGCCAAGCAGGCTTTAAAAACCCTACCGGGTATCTCCCGTCCTGCACTTATCTCATCTTTACCTAATATGCATCTAGGACATACTTATATGCTTGATTTAGGTGCGAATTTACAGTGTGATAGCAATACGTTATTTAATTTTGCGGTGATGGGCAGTGTGCTTTGCGAAAAGGTTGACCAGATTACTTCTCCCCGAGTTTCTATTTTAAATGTGGGTAAAGAAAAAAATAAAGGCGGCGATGTGATTCAGCGTTGTGCTGAATTATTAAAGCAAACTAAGCATATAAATTATGCCGGGTTTGTTGAGGCGAATGAGTTATTTACCTGCAGGTCGAATATTATTGTTACCGATGGTTTCAGTGGTAATATTGCGTTAAAAAGTTGTGAAGGCATGGGGCGTGTATTCAGCGAACAACTCGATAAAGCGATAAATTCAAGTTTATACAGTAAGTTGCTGGGCAAATTATTAAGACCCGTATTAAAAAAGCAACTAAAACATTTGCATCCGGATATGTATAATGGCGCAAGTTTAATTGGATTACGTGGTATTGTTGTAAAAAGTCATGGTAGCGCAAATGAAATTGCCTTTACCTATGCTATTGAACATGCGATCAAAGAGATCCAATGGCAGATTCCTGCCAGTATTTCAAAAAAGTTAGAAACTGTATTATCAGAGCGAGATTGTTTATTACATGAATAGCAAAATTATAGGTACTGGTGGTTATTTACCAGCAGCAGTGCGCAGCAACGACGATTTAGAAAAAATGGTTGATACCAGTGATGAATGGATCACGACACGTACAGGCATTAAAGAGCGTCGCATTGCAAATCTTCAAGAGACAATTGCCTTTATGGGTAAAGAAGCTGCTGTGAAAGCCTTGCAGGCAGCCAATTTAACCGCTGCCGATTTGGATCTGATCATTGTAGGCACAACAAGTAACCATAACGCATTCCCTTCTGCTGCCTGTGAAATACAAAATTTATTAGGTATCTATGATATCCCTGCCTTTGATATTTCGGCAGCTTGTGCCGGCTTTACCTATGCATTGAGTGTTGCAGATAACTTTATTAAAGCGGGTAGTGCCAAAACAGTATTGGTAATAGGCGCCGATAGCTTAGCGGGAACTTGCGATCCAACGGATCGTTCGACGATCATTTTATTTGGTGATGGTGCCGGTGCGGCTATCGTTAGCGCAACGGAAGACGAAGGTATTTTATCGACACATATTAATGCCGATGGCCGTTTTGGGGAGTTGTTAAAATTACCCAATGCACAACGTGGTAATGCACAATCAGTTAATGAAGCTTACTTATCAATGGCGGGTAACGATGTTTTTAAAGTTGCCGTTAAAAAGTTAAGCCAAGTGGTGGTTGATACACTGGCTGCCAATAATATCGAAAAAGAGCAGCTCGATTGGTTAGTCCCACATCAGGCGAATAAACGTATTATTACGGCGACAGCAAAAAAATTGGGTATGTCCATGGATCAAGTTATTTTAACCCTTGAAAATCAGGGTAATACTTCTGCCGCTTCTGTCCCGCTTGCCTTAGATGAGGGAGTACGTTCCGGGAAAATAAAAGCCGGCCAGTTAATATTATTAGAAGCATTTGGCGGCGGATTTACCTGGGGCTCAGCGTTAGTGCGCATGTGAATCAATAACAATTAATCAATATCTGGAAATATAAAATATGACAAACTTTACATTTGCCTTCCCCGGTCAAGGCTCGCAACATGTCGGCATGTTGGCTGAGCTTGCACAATCTTACCCGGTTGTGCTTGATACTTTTAAGCAAGCAAGTGATGTACTAGGTTACGATCTTTGGGAGCTTGTCCAACAGGGCCCAGCGGAAACCTTAAACCAAACAGATAAAACGCAACCCGCTTTATTAACGGCTTCTGTTGCACTTTGGCGCATTTGGGCTGAGAAGCAGGGTCCAACACCTTCTGTCATTGCCGGCCATAGTCTGGGTGAATACTCTGCATTAGTCTGTGCCGGGGTGATTGAATTTAAAGATGCCGTTAAATTAGTTGAATTACGCGGACAGTTAATGCAGCAAGCAGTGCCCGCCGGCACCGGGGCAATGTCTGCCATTATCGGTTTAGATAATGATAGAATTGCCGCATGTTGTGTGCAAGCGCAACAGGGACAAGTTGTTTCGCCGGTTAATTTTAATTCTCCGGGCCAAGTGGTCATTGCCGGTAATAAAGAAGCGGTTGAGCGTGCTGGCATTTTATTAAAAGAAGCCGGCGCAAAACGTGTTATGCCTTTGCCCGTGAGCGTGCCATCGCATTGTGCCTTGATGAAACCCGCGGCAGAAAAATTAGCCGTTGCATTACAATCCATCCATTTTAATTCCCCCGAAATTGCGGTGATTAATAATGTCGATGTGATTGCTGAAAGCGACGTTGAAAAAATTAAAGATGCGCTTGTCCGCCAACTGTTTTGTCCGGTGCGTTGGAGCGACATTGTTGAAAAAATGGCATCCGAGGGAATCACAATACAAGTTGAAGCAGGCCCCGGTAAGGTATTAAGTGGTTTGGTTCGTCGTATTAATAAGAGTCTGACGGCGCAGGTTATTAACGACAGTGCGACGCTTGAAAATGCACTAGCAGCAGTTAAAGGAGAGTAAAGATGAGCATGGAAGATAAAGTTGTATTAGTAACTGGGGCCAGTCGTGGTATTGGACGTGCAATTGCAGAGCATTTTGCTGCATTAGGTGCGACTGTTTTAGGTACTGCAACCAGTGAAAATGGCGCCAATGCGATCAGTGATTATCTTGGGGAAGCAGGGAAAGGTTTTGTCTTAAATGTGACAGATAATGACTCAATCGCTGCACTATTTGACGATATAAAAAAACAATATGGCGCGGTGGATGTGCTGGTCAATAATGCCGGGATCACTCGTGATAATTTATTGATGCGCATGAAAGACGATGAATGGAATGACATCATCGGCACTAACTTGACGCCTATCTTTAAAATGAGTAAAGCGGCTATCCGGGCGATGATGAAAAAACGCCAAGGCCGTATTATTAATGTCGGTTCAGTGGTTGGCAGTATGGGTAATGCGGGACAAACTAATTATGCTGCGGCTAAAGCAGGTGTCATAGGTTTTACTAAATCCTTAGCGCGTGAGGTTGCCAGTCGCGGTATCACGGTTAATACTGTCGCACCGGGTTTTATTGAAACGGATATGACTAAGGCATTAACCGACGAGCAACGCGCTGCGACCTTATCTGCAGTGCCTGCCGGTCGTCTCGGAGACCCCAAAGAGATTGCCGCAACTGTTGCTTTTTTAGCCTCAGATGGCGCTGCTTATATAAACGGTGAAACCATCCACGTAAACGGCGGCATGTATATGGTCTAATTTTGACTATATAATTAAATTTAATAGTTAAAAAATGAGAATTTAGACCAATTTTGATTAATATCCTTAAAAATAATTTTTAACTAGTGGTACAATACTCGAAATTAAACGTAATAGCATATATGCTTGTTATTACCATTAGCGCAACTGCGTAATACACAAAGGAAAATAAACATGAGCAATATCGAAGAACGCGTAAGAAACATCATCGTTGAGCAACTTGGTGTTCAACTAGACGAAGTTAAAAACGAAGCTTCTTTTGTTGACGATCTAGGTGCTGATTCTCTAGATACTGTTGAACTTGTAATGGCTCTTGAAGAAGAGTTTGATACAGAAATCCCTGATGAAGAAGCTGAGAAAATTACGACTGTTCAATCAGCTATCGATTACGTTGTAAATAACGGTTAATCATTGTTTTTAAATGATTAATTATTTCTAAAGGCGGTCTTTTGACCGCCTTTTGTGTATCCATTACAGAGTGCTCAAGCGGATAATTATACTAACTAAATCAACACTTAAATTTTATCTTTGGATGAATATTTATTTAGTCTAATTTATGCATATTAGGAGAAGTTATAATGTCAAAAAGAAGAGTCGTTATCACAGGCTTGGGGATGATCTCTCCCGTGGGCAACACTGTTGAGCAGTCATGGGAAGCGGTTAAGTCAGGGACAAGTGGTATCTCAAATATTGATTATTTTGATACAACACTGTTTTCAACAAAATTTGCAGGCTTGATTAAAGACTTTAATGTCGAAGAATATATGCCGCGTAAAGAAGCGCGTAAAATGGATCTCTTTATTCAGTATGGCGTTGCCGCTGCGGAACAAGCATTTCAAGATTCCGGGATAGTGGTAACAGCGGAAAATGAAGATCGCATTGGCGTTGCTATCGGCTCCGGCATTGGCGGTTTAGGGTTAATTGAGCAGAACAAAGACAGTTTTGCTAAAAGTGGTCCGCGTAAGATAAGTCCATTTTTTGTCCCTTCAACTATCATTAATATGATCTCCGGACATGTCTCTATTAATAAAGGCCTAAAGGGTCCAAATATTGCGGTAACCACTGCATGTACGACCGGCACGCACAGTATCGGTCTGGGTGCGCGTATGATTCAATACGGTGATGCTGACATGATGTTCGTTGGCGGGGCAGAAAAAGCGTCAACAGAATTAGGCATGGGCGGTTTTGGTGCCGCACGTGCTTTATCGACGCGTAATGATTCTCCTGAAACAGCAAGCCGTCCCTGGGATAAAGATCGTGATGGTTTTGTACTGGGCGATGGTGCCGGCGTATTAGTCTTAGAAGAATACGAACATGCCAAAGCGCGTGGTGCAAAAATTTATGCTGAATTCGTCGGTTTTGGTATGAGCGGTGATGCCTACCACATGACTTCACCTCCGGCTGATGGCGCGGGCGCTGCCTCTGCAATGAGAAATGCCATTAAAGATGCTAAAATTAAAGCAACTGATATTCAATATATCAATGCCCATGGCACCTCTACGCCTACGGGCGATATCGCTGAAACACAAGCAGTAAAATCTGTTTGGGGCGATGCAGTTAACGATGTGATGATGAGTTCGACAAAATCGATGACCGGGCATCTGTTAGGCGCCGCCGGTGCGATTGAGGCCATCTTCAGTGTACTGGCTTTAAAAGATCAAGTTGCTCCACCGACGATCAATTTGGAAAACCCCAGTGAAGGCTGTGATTTAGATTATGTCACCGACGGTAAAGCCCGTCCTGCGGATATTGAGTATGCTTTATCAAACTCATTCGGCTTTGGCGGGACAAACGGTTCGTTGATTTTTAAACGTATCTAGTCTTCTAAAATCAAGTTAAAATAAAAACCCGATTCTATAATCGGGTTTTTTATAGCTAACAGAACTGAATTTATGTTAATAAACGGCACTGAATCTACAACCATTGCGGCAAATGACCGGGGTTTAGCCTACGGGGATGGTCTGTTCTCAACCATCAAAGTTGAACAGGGTATTGTGCAGCTCTGGGATTATCACCTGCAAAGGTTACAGTTAGGAGCAGAAAAGCTTTTCTTTCCTAACATGGATTGGTCATTATTAGATAATGAAGTGCACTACTTAGCAAAGAGTGTTAATGATCAGCCATTTTCTGTGATTAAAGTTGTCTTAACCCGCGGCTCAGGCGGGCGAGGTTATAGCATCAAAGGCTGTAATTCACCACAACGTATCTTATCTGTCCATCCTTACCCGGTCTTTTATCGACAATGGCAAGAGGATGGGTTAAAAGTCATACAATGCAGGCAGAAATTAGCGATTAATACGCAATTAGCGGGTTTAAAAACATTAAATCGTTTAGAGCAAATATTAATAAAACATGAATTAGAAGCACAAGGTGCCATAGAGGGGATCGTTTGTGATAATGATGGAAACGTTATTGAAGCCTGCAGTGCTAATGTTTTTGTTAATATACAAAATCAGTGGGTGACACCAAAACTTGATGGTTGCGGTGTTGCAGGTGTTAAACGTCGACAAATTATGGAATTATCGGCCAAAGCGGGGCAGCCAATTAGAGAAATGAAGATTACCATAGATGATTTATTAACTGCCCAAGCCGTCTGCTTAAGCAACGCATTAATGGGAATAGTACCTGTGATTCAATACCAATCCCATTGTTACCCCGAATCCGGTTTGTTGCACATACAAAAATTACAATCACTGGTAGAAAAAGGAGAGGTGCTTAATGCCGACTAAAAAAATTATTTTTAGCCTGTTTTTTTTGATGTTCCTGGTTTTAGGCAGTGTTATTTGGGGTCAGAAAAAATTAAACAGCTATTTAAACACGGCTCTGGTAGAGCAACCTACCTTATTCACTATTAATAATGGGAGTAATTTTCACCATTTAGGTAATAGCCTGTTAAGCACGGGAATTATCACGGATCTGACTTGGTGGAAAGTCCTGGGTAAACTGCATCCGGAATTAACTAGCATTAAATCAGGCACTTACCAGTTTGAACAGGGTTTTACCTTAAATGATATCTTAACCACAGTTAATCAAGGTATTGAGCATCAATTCATTATTACCCTGGTGGAAGGCAGTACGTTTCAGGAGTGGTTGCCGATATTAAATAACGCGCCATTGATGAAACCCTTAGAGGAAACAGAACAACAAATATTAGCGCGCCTGGGCAGCCCTCATGGAAAGTTGGAAGGTTTATTATTTCCTGAAACTTATCATTACAGCGCGGGCATGAGTGCCTTCCAGGTAATCACAAAAGCTTACCGGCATCAGCTGCAGATATTAGAAAAATTATGGGCGGAGCGGGATAAAAATCTGCCTTTAAAAACGCCCTATGAGGCACTTATTCTTGCATCGATCGTTGAGAAAGAAAGTGGATTATCAGCTGATCGGGATAAAATAGCC
>DATBNI010000278.1:0-1865 GCA_036554425.1 Psychromonas sp. | reverse complement strand
AACTAGGTGTTTTTTCAAAAGGTAAAGATGCATCTGCCTGCATTGGTTTAACACCGATTCAATATTCATCCGGCGGTAAAACCAAGTTGGGCTCAGTAGGAAAGTACGTAAAAAATAGCATTCTACGGAGCCAGCTTGTGGTTGGTTCGATGTCTGCGGTGAGTCAAATATGTAAAAGAACAGCAAAAACGCAAAAAGAACTTTGGGTCCAAGGTTTAGTGGCACGCAGAGGGAAGCGCTGTGCAGCTGTCGCATTAGCGAATAAGAATGTTCGCACAGCTTATGCGATGCTGACTAAAGGGACAGAATACCAAGCGCAAGTCATTACAGCGTAAAATGTTTAAACAATAAAAATGCAATAACGAAGATAAAAATCAGCAAGTAAAATCAGTGAACAACGAAGAGCCTTTGAGCTCGCTAACTAGATTTGATTACTTGTTCGCGTAAATATCCTAGAGCCAGAGTTAGCTACTCAATAGAGCTCGTACATAAGTACGCATTTATTTCTTTGCAGGCGCAGTTTTGTTGTTGACACAGGGGAGTCCACATAAGTTGTTCTAATTATAAAATCAATAACGAAGCTAGCATGTATTTTAACCAGCATAAATGAACAGAAAATTAATGGATTTGGTGTTATTATGCTCCGATTTTAACAAAGGCATTTACGAGAGCGCGCGTTTATTAGCCATCAAATGCAATGAGGCCAGGTATTTAACGTTGAATTCTCAGAAAACAGCTAAAAGTCACAGGCTCAAGATTAAAGACCGGATCCGAATCGCGCGCATATTTGCCGGTTTCTGAGTATTAGGGGCGAATGCGAGTTAGAAAAAACCAAGTCAAAGACTGCCTTAAAAAATTTGCCATAAAAGTGTTATAAAACTAAGTCCTGACAGTCGGTATCAGCCGCTTGCAGAGAAATAAGAAATTTCCAGAATGCAGCGCCCGGTGATTGTTGGATTTGGTTCCCTGCTGCGCTGTTGATAGTGCTGATGGGCTTCCGGCCAAGATGTTAGACAGCGCACCATAGCCTGTGCCGAGGCAGAATCTGAAATATAGTCAGGCGTGGAGGTTATCTTTTAAACAGAGAGAGTAGAATCGGCACAATTTTCAGCTCCACCGGGCCAAACCCCATGATGCGAGAAAGCAAACCAGGACGGGACTGTGGGCCGATCAGAGCAATAATACGATCAGCGATCCGAAATTCGACCATCAAATCGGCATGCTTCAGGCTGTAATGGAAATGTTCCATCATCCAAGTGCGTTGTCGGCGATTGGTGAGCTGCCGTAATATCGGGCGACCTACCCACAGACTGGGTAGCGTTACCGTGATAATTTCTTTTTCAGCAATCACCGAAATCTCTTTGCCGTTCTCGTCGGTCAAAGACAGTTGGGCGGAGACATCCAGTGGAGCATTCATTGCAGCTAACTCCCCTTGGAAGTATCCCGGCTGCTGATTTTCAGCGCACCGTTGACTTTCCATTTTGCATAGGTGACATCATCACCGGTGCCGCTCGGAATCCAGATTTCCATGTTTTCGAACGCGTAGGTGATTTCAGCGCCACGCCCGGTCAGCTTGTCGTAAAGATCGATCGCCATATCAGGCCATGATTTTGGATCTGCCATAAGAACTCCCTTGTAAAGGTTAGATTATTGTTACTACTATGTCGTCCATCGACTTGATGACGTAGAATTAAATATAGACCAAATACAGATGACGTCAATCTTCGGTGTTTTTGAAAATACTCTAGTTATCGTTTTTATAGTTTTCAAAAAAGATGAGGGTGATTCGATAAAAGATATGGATGACGTAAAATTTCGTGCGATCTATCTTGTAAAAGTTAATCTAGAAAACATCTTCAGTAACA
>DATBNI010000239.1:0-1809 GCA_036554425.1 Psychromonas sp. | reverse complement strand
TGCAGTATTAAGTAATTCTTCCGTTTCCATTTCAGCTGTAGACTTTGAAGCTAAAAGATCTAAAGCTTCTTGTCTATTTTTTAAATTTTCTTTTTCAAACTTTTGTACGGCCTCTTTCTTTTCAATAGCTTTTTCAAGAGCTGCTACTTGCATTCGTCCATTTTCAATCTGCCCTAATTTATCTTTATCAATTGCTCTAAGTTGATCTAAAGTTTGTCCTTCGTAGGCTTTAGCTAACTTATTTACTTCCTCCATCAAGAAAATAATTTTAGCTTTTGCTCTTTCTTTTTGCTCAGCTGTAGCCCCTTCTGGAATTTTATTTAATAGATCACTTGGTAACTCTGCATATTCTCAAGCGGCCAAATTTCTGCGCCGCTACCATCACAGCAGTATTATTATTTATAACTGGCAATCAAGGTCAAGAGTCAGTTATTCTTTAACTCAATTTAATCCGTTATTCTGAGTGTCTGCACACTTACTTTGGAGTAGTAACATGAGTCAACAAACCTTTGAACAGGTCATTTCTTTGATCGATGCAGTAAACTGTGACGATCCGAACAGGGAGAGGGCTGAAGATAAAGAATGGCCAAAAGAGCATCTCTATTCTCTGCGTATGTCAGATATGCTTGCTCGTTTTAAACCAGACGCCGACGAGCTTTTAAAAATTGCGGTTCACGGACAGCATATTCAGCGCTGGAAATCACCACGGAGTGACTACCCTCTGGGTAAACAGGGGTATCACCAGTGGCGAACAAACCTTTATACTTTTCATGCTGAAAGTGTCGCAAGTCTGATGGCGGAAGCAGGTTACGATGAAAAGGCCCTGGCGCGAGTCAAAAATGCGGTGGGTAAAAAATCCATTAAAATGAATCCGGACAGCCAGTTAGTTGAAGATGTTGCGAGCTTGGTTTTTATAGAGTATTACATGCTAGCTTTTGCCGAAAAAAATCCTGAATACTCGCAGGAAAAATGGATCGGTATCATCAGCAAAACATGGAACAAAATGTCAGCCGAGGCACATCAATTTGTGCTGGCAGGTAAAATAAAATTACCCGCGCCTTTGCTGGGATTAATTCACCAGGCTATCGCTTAGCTATTCACTGTTATTCGGTTTAGCGTTTTAATCAGGTGAGCAATAGATAGCGGCAAGCCGTTATCTATTGCTCTTTTAAAGCCGGCTCCATTTGCGGAAATAAAAGTCTGCCAGTGGCATAGGCGTTTTATTCCTGATGGATTTCATGCTCCAGGTGACTGGCAAACATTTCTCCGAGTTGTTTATCTTTTGCAATGATTTTTTTCAATGGTTCGATATTTAACCAGATCAGTTCAACGGGAGTAATGGCCTTGGCACTGATATTAAAGCGACTGGTTAAAAAAGCAGAGACACCAATAATAGCCCCTGTTTCAACGATCTCTTCATGGGTACTGCTCATTAATACGACCTTGCCATGTAAAACCAATGCGATAGCGGTCGCATTTCTATTTTGACGACAAATCAGTTCGTCACTATTATAAATTTGTCGTATTGCCAAGTGGCCAAGGAGAAACAGACTTTTTTCCTTGATGCCTTTTGCCCATGGCATTGAGGACAACTGTTTACTAATTTCTTTCGGGCTAACGTTATGAGGTGGTTGAGTTAAGTGTATTAATTTATACTCGATCTCCTTAGTCAGTTTTTTAGCTTCACTCTCATCAAATACCCCCTTATTGATTAAATCATTCAAATAAACGCGTTCTAAATGAAGCAGTAACCTATGTGCGGCATAGGTTTCCAGGCTGTAGGACAGTTCCGGAAAATTTTCTCTAATA
>DATBNI010000237.1:0-6998 GCA_036554425.1 Psychromonas sp. | reverse complement strand
ATTTAATGTTAAGAACGCAGTCACCCGAAGATTATAACCGCTGGGTCACTAATGATCTTAAATTTAACGATCCTAAAGTTATCCAAGCCATAGAAGAATTTGGTTGGTTTGCAGGTAATGATAAATTCGTAGAGGGTGGTGCCCGCGCTGTAGCTACCTCTGATTTCCGTGAAAGTCCTGGAGGCCTATTTAGCTCACCGCCTAAATGTTATATGCACAGACAAGCCTCGTTTATCTCAAGTTTCTTCCCAGAGGGCACCAAACTCGGTGTTGACGCAGACTTCTTTTACTTCCCGGCTTATGCGTCTAAAGATCTGGGTAAACCCGTGTTAGGTGGCGGTACTATGTGGGGCATTACCGAAGACTCAAAAGCAGCGCAAGCCTTTATTGCCTTCCTGCAAACGCCTATTGCCCATGAGATTTGGATGGCGCAATCAGGTTTCTTAACACCTTATAAAGGGGTAAATATTGACGCCTATGGTAATGATACGCTGAAAAAACAGGGGCAGATTTTACTTGATGCGACTACCTTCCGTTTTGACGGCTCTGACTTAATGCCGGGTAAAATTGGTGCAGGTGCATTCTGGACCGGTATGGTTGATTACACAGGCGGAAAATCAGCGCAAGAAGTAGGTGACTACATTCAAGCAACCTGGGATGCGCTTAAATAACATTTCCCTCTAATAAGCCGGTGTTTCACCGGCTTATTTTTTATTTTGATCCCTGTGTGAGGTTTTCCAATGGAACAATTAACTTACTCCTTACTGGCCGTGCTACTGGGCGTTTCTGGTTGCGTTTTTTATTTTTTTGGCAGTAACTGGTTGCTGGGTGTGATCTTCCCAATTAATCATGTTTCCAATGAAAAAATGGCACAAAACATTCGCCGAGCAGCGTCCATTAGGCCTTGGTTATTTTTAGGTCCCGCCCTGTTTTTTCTTGGGTTATACCTTGTTTATCCTGTTTTTGATTCAGTACTTTTGTCATTACACGGCCGAAATGGTGAGGATTTTGTCGGATTAGCCAATTATCAATGGCTGTTTAATGACAATGAATTTCTTGAGAGTTTAAAAAATAACGTAATGTGGTTATTGATCGTCCCAGCATTATCCACGTTTTTTGGTTTGATTATTGCGGCGCTCACGGACCGCATTCGTTGGGGGAATATTGCCAAAAGTCTTATTTTTATGCCCATGGCTATTTCCTTTATCGGCGCTTCTATTATCTGGAAGTTTGTTTATGATTACCGCGCAGAGGGCTCAGACCAAATTGGTCTGCTTAATGCGGTCGTTGAGTATTTTGGTGGCACACCGCAAGCCTGGATAACCATTCCTTTTTGGAATGATATTTTATTAATGGTTATTTTGATTTGGATCCAAACGGGTTTTGCCATGGTAATTTTATCGGCTGCACTGCGCGGTATTCCAGAGGAAACGGTGGAAGCGGCTGTATTAGATGGTGCCAATGGCATACAGATTTTTTTCAAAATACTTATCCCGCAAATTTGGGGATCGATTGCAGTGGTCTGGACTACTATCACTATTTTAGTCCTTAAAGTCTTTGATATTGTTTTAGCGATGACTAATGGTCAATGGGATACACAGGTTTTGGCCAACATGATGTTTGACTGGATGTTCAGAGGCGGCGGTGATTTTGGCCGCGGCGCGGCGATAGCGGTGATTATCATGATCGCGGTTATTCCTGTGATGGTTTGGAATGTTAGACAGGCAAATGCACAAATGGAGGGGCGTTAATCATGCAATCTATACCCAGTAACAAGTCTAATCCTGTCATGAAGGGGCTGAAACACCTCAGACGTTCACCATTAATGCTGCTGGTGCACCTGAGTGTGTTGTTTCTAGTGCTGTTATGGACATTTCCCACGGCGGGATTGTTGATCTCCTCTTTCCGCGATAAAGATCAACTGGCAGTAAGTGGCTGGTGGGAAGCACTGTCCTCCTCGGAGCAAAACTTAATTGGCAGAACAGATGCGCCAGACCAGCAAGTTTTACTTGATGGTCAGTATGTTTTATCCGGACAAATTGAGGATTTTAATACTAAGGATAAAATTCTACGCTTTGGCTGGACATCAATGGAGCCGGAAGCCTATTTGGCCGGCACTATTGCGCAGATGAGAAACGGGGGTACTTTAACCGTTACCAGCGATGGTCACTATAGCATGAAATCGCCTACTCCTTTTACCGGCAGCCGCGGCAATCGCATCTTTTACACGGCATTGGCTTCGCCTAAATTCACCCTCAGTAATTATAAGGAAGTGTTAACCTCGGAAGGCATTGGCCAGTCATTTATCAACTCACTGACGGTGACCATACCGGCCACTATTATTCCTATTTTGATCGCCGCCTTTGCCGCCTATGCACTCTCCTGGATGCGCTTACCGGGGCGAGGAATATTAATTGCCCTGGTAGTTGGTTTGTTGGTCGTGCCTTTGCAGATGTCTTTGATTCCGCTGTTACAGCTCTACAACACCATAGGAGGATTCTTTGGCGTTAGCGCAAAAAGCTATCTCGGCATTTGGCTGGCCCATACCGGGTTCGGCTTACCCTTGGCAATTTATTTATTAAGAAATTACATTTCAGGTCTACCCAAAGAGATAATCGAATCGGCCCGAGTTGATGGTGCCAATGACTTTGAAATTTTTGTCAAAATTATACTGCCCCTGTCATTTCCGGCGCTCGCCTCTTTTGCCATTTTTCAATTCCTTTGGGTCTGGAATGATCTGCTGGTCGCTATGGTATTTCTTGGTAACGGCGAACATGAATTGGTATTAACGGGCCGCTTAAGAGAATTATTGGGATCAAGAGGGGGTAACTGGGAAATATTAACCGCATCCGCCTTTGTTTCCATTGCCGTGCCGTTAACTGTGTTCTGGACATTGCAACGCTACCTAGTGCGCGGATTGCTTACCGGCTCAGTCAAATAATAAGAATTTAAGGATAAATTATGACTAGTTCGACTGGTTTAACATTAAAAAACATTAAAAAATCCTACGGTAAAACAGAGGTTTTACACGGCATTGATTTAGATATTGGATTGGGTGAGTTTATCGTCTTTGTCGGGCCCTCCGGCTGCGGTAAATCAACGCTTCTGCGCATGATTGCAGGTCTTGAAGATATTACCAGTGGCGATCTGTCGATCGAAGGACATAACGTCAATGATATCCCCTCGGCCATGCGTGGTATCGCCATGGTATTTCAATCCTATGCGTTATATCCGCACATGACCGTTTATGACAACATGGCCTTTGCCATGCGCATTGCCAAAGAGGACAAAGCCACGATCGACAAGCGCGTGATGAGTGCGGCAGCGATGCTGCAGTTAACCGATTATTTATATCGTTTACCCAAAGCGCTCTCTGGCGGGCAAAGACAACGGGTAGCGATTGGGCGCGCTATTGTGCGCAATCCAAAAGTATTTCTCTTTGATGAGCCGCTCTCCAATCTTGACGCGTCACTGCGGGTACAAACGCGCATTGAAATTGCCAATCTAAAAGACAGTCTGAAAGACACCACTATGATCTATGTCACCCATGATCAGGTTGAAGCTATGACACTGGCGGATCGCATTGTGGTGCTGTCAGCAGGGAAAATTGAGCAAGTAGGTACACCGCTTGAGTTATACGGCAAGCCGGCTAATCTGTTTGTCGCGCAGTTTATCGGTTCGCCGGCGATGAATATCTTTAATGCCGAGTCGCTGCGGGCTGGAGAAGTTACACGTATTAAAACCAAAAATGGTAATGAGTTTGATATTCCAATTACCAGCTCAACGGATATTGAACATCAAACCTTAACGGTTGGGGTGCGCCCGGAAGATTTCCGTTTGGCCGATGAAGGGAGCTGCATGCTGTCGGGTAAAATTATCTTTGTCGAATCATTAGGCGAAGTGACCTTGTTACATCTTGATAGCAATGAGTCAAAAGAGCCGCTAGTGGTTAAATTGCCGGGCATTATCAGCAAACAAAAAGGCGAGGTTATTTACCTTAAAACCGATCTCGAGAAAACCCATCTGTTTGATGAAAATGGCATTTCACTGCTGTATTAAAAACTAAAACCACGTCCTCTGGGCGTGGTTTTCAGATTCAGGCTATGGCTCAATCTTCACTCCATGACCGAGACTTCAAGGGAATGGCGCACAGCTTCTTTGTGGTAAAGTCTCAATGTACTGTTTCAACTTTATGCCTGGAAGATAGCCTCTTATCAAGGATCTGATTTTTTCACTTTGAGGTAGATCGGGTACCTGTAGATGATAGCTGTTCTTCATTTTGAATTTAAAACGGAATTAATATGTTTCAAATTAGAACCTATGATCAGATAGCCAGTGTTGGTTTGGACAATTTCAGGCATGGTAAGTATGAAGTGGCCAGTGCCTTAACCGAGCCGGACGCACTTATCCTGCGCAGTTTTAAATTACATAATGAGCTGCTCTCTGATTCAATAAAAGCAATTGCTCGTGCCGGTGCTGGGGTTAATAATATACCGCTTGAAAAATGCACCCAGAAAGGAATTGCGGTTTTCAATACGCCAGGTGCCAACGCGAATGCTGTCAAAGAATTGGTGCTTTCAGCTATGCTGCTTTGCTCAAGAGGGGGGATAGAGGCAATCCTTCATTGCCGTAACTTAACGGATGTGTCCGATCAAAACATCGGAGCAAGGTTAGAGGAAGTTAAAAAACAATTCAAAGGCAGTGAAATTTCGGGCAAAACCCTAGGTGTCATCGGTCTGGGGGCGATCGGTGCAAATGTCGCTAATATGGGCATTGATTTGGGCATGAAGGTGGTAGGTTTTGATCCGGCAATATCCGTTGAGGCCGCATGGCGATTATCCAGCAAAATTGAAAAAATGGAAAACCTGCCATCCTTAATGTCACGTTGTGATTATATTAGCTTGCATGTTCCGGCCATCCCGGAAACCGAGGGGCTGATCAATCACGACGCGCTGGCTTATGCTAAAAAAGGGACTTGTCTGCTTAATTTTGCTCGCGCTGAAATCTGTGATTCAAAAGCCGTGATTGCGGCACTGGATAGCGGCAAGCTACGACGCTTTGCCACGGATTTTCCAACCTATGCGATGCTCTCACGGGAGGATATATTACCAATGCCTCACCTTGGCGCGAGTACAGAAGAAGCTGAAAATAACTGTGCAATCATGGCCTGCCAACAGTTAATAGAGTTTTTGGAAAATGGTAATATTAAAAATTCAGTTAATTTTCCTTCAATCAGTCTCGAAAGAAGCACTGCATACCGTATTACTTTTGTGAATGATAATGTCGCCGGTGTATTGGGGCACGTCCTGTCAATATTGGCCGATATGAATGTTAATGTGACTGATATGATGAATAAAAGCAGAAATAATATTGCTTACAACATTATTGATCTGGAAAGTGAGGCCAGCGAAATTTTGCTTGCTGCAATCGCTCAGGTTGAACATGTTATTTCTGTTCGTGCTTTATAAAAATCGCATTAATTGATTCAGGTTGTTTAACGCTATTCCCCTATTGTCACTCTCTGCCCTAAGCGCGCTGTAAGAGAAGCTTATTAGCAGAGTAACTGCAAACCATTCTTAATTACCAGCTTAGGGGGAATGTGTCTTTGAACTCCTCCCTGTTATTGTCTACAAAATAAATTTCACTTATATTTTTACCAGTAATGTTTTTAGTCCTCCTCAGCTCATTTTTCTGACGATGAACTATAATTTACTGTGTCAGGTTGAATTATACTGATCTGCATAAATATCTAAATCAGCCATGCTGGTTAAAACAGAAGATAACTGCGTTATTTCAATCCCAATAGCTCAAATATTGGTTAATAAACGACCTTGTTATCCTCCATTTTGCTAAGCAGTTTAGATCATTTAGTGATACAGATTGGTATGACTGGCAAACATGCAGTCAAATTCGTTGCTATTTAAATAAATGCTATATTACCGGCTTGCTAGGCGCCTTTTTATGTTACCAAAAAGGCGCAAGGTCGAGGTAAAATATAAAAGAGGATCTACACTATGAGTATTGGGACAGTTAAGTGGTTTAATGCAGATAAAGGTTTCGGTTTCATTACACCAGAAGATGGGGGAAACGACCTGTTTGTACACCATTCTCAAATCAAAACGGGAGGGTATGCGACTCTCAACGAAGGTCAGAAAGTTGAATATGAAATCGGGCAAGGTCAGAAGGGCCCCTGTGCCAATAACGTTGTGCCTCTTTAACGGTTTTATGGCAACAGAGTCAGCCTTGCGCACTATGTAGAGGCCCGGATAGGCAATGTTGCCGCGTTGTTTTGCTGTACCACTTTTTCAGCAACAAGGGGATAATTATGAAAGTTTCAATCATTGAAAATGATAGTGACCGCGTAGTGGTATCCTACGAAATAAATTTCGCAGATCTGCACCATGAACCTTCAGATGATGAATATTACTCTGAAGCATGGCAACGTGCAATTGAAGAAAATCTTGTGGTGGAGGAGGATTTAGAGGACTACCGTTTTAGCTTTTAATCTCAGTAATAAAGTTATCTCAACTCTTCTTATTCTAAAATAGTTTATTTATTGCTTATGTAAGAAGATTTTTATATTTTATCGATCACCTTCTCTATGGTATTGATACCAAACATAATTTTTTGAATGAAAGATTCTGAACTGGAAACTAAATTGAAATTAGTATGTTGGGACCATATCTGTTGCAGTCTTAGATCCAGAATAATAGCTTTTTGGGCTGATTCATTTCTGACCGGATTATTACTTTTTATCTCTTGGCCTGACTTCGCAGCCGTTTCAAAAAAAATCACCGCATCATAACGGCTCAATTCATAATTTAATGAAGTGTTCATGGTGTTAAAAAAGTCCTCTTCGGAACGCGGCCAGTAGGCAAGCCCGTCTAAACAACCTCGGTCGCACAGAATAAGGCAATCTGGGTGAGTTTTTCGCTGAATATCCTCTAAATGCCTCTGCAAATTAAAGATAGCAATCTGCTGTGCACAGGTTACTTCTT
>DATBNI010000228.1:0-3572 GCA_036554425.1 Psychromonas sp. | reverse complement strand
TCTGTTGGTTGCTAAAGCACTCGACTTCGCCACGTTGAATTTTATCCACTATCAGCATGGCATTTTCGAGTGCTTTAGCAACCAACAGATAAGTTGCTGTAAAGGCGGTTGTCGCTAATAGCGCCGCAGAAATATAGCGTTTTAATAACAGATGCCCCGCTCCGGGAAAGATAAAAGCGGATAATAGTACTGCTTTGACTGCCTTGTTCATTAACGACCCTTTATTTTTCTATAACATTTTCTTTCTATAACAACAGACTCCAAGCGTAACATATAATAAAGAACTGGCTGTTCAAGTTTGTGCATAAAAGAAATTATGTTAACAAATTTGACCTCTCAATCTGCAATAATATCTTTCCGCGGATTATCATTCTGTCAGACATAATCCACGAAAATATAGCTAGATATTTTTAATCCTTACAGATAATAGTGATTGTATTACTGGGATTTAATATAAGCAGACCACCCGCCAAATTGCGTTATATCCAGCGCATCAGAGACTGCATAACCTTCACAGATAAAGCTGTTTACCCAGCTGTTATTATCTAATTCGACCTTCCCCAACCCTAAAGGTTGTGCAATGCCTGCTAAGAAACTGCCAAGGGAATGCGCAGGTAGTCGCCAGACTTCAACCTCGATGGCAACGCCCTGTTCACTTTCCCCCATCACTCGAATTAATCCGGGACGATAGGGAGGGGCGCCGGCCAATGCGTAGAAACGATAATTACTCGATGTTTTACAGGCTTTGACTAAGCGTCCACCGCGAGAGGTAAGCTGTTTATTAAGCGGAAAACCGGATAAATGCGCGCCGCACACGGCGATATCTGTTTGATCCGATGCCGCGCTCGACACAGTGGATGCGGGTTTGTTAAATACCGGCAGCGCCTGGCCCGTTACCCCTAAAGTTAAGCCTGCAAGTTGCTGGAACTGTGCACCGGCACTGAGCAATAACCTGTCACTAAACGCCGGCCCGAACAGGGTGATACCAAAGGGTAAACCTGTCTTCAAAAAGCCGGCAGGAAGCGCAATGGCAGCATAGTCCAGCAAGTTCATGAAGTTGGTGTAATAACCCAAATTTGAATTTAACTTAATCGGCTCAGCTTCAACTTGTGCAACAGTATAAGTTGTTCCCGTGGTCGGCGTTAATATGCAGTCAACCTCTGCTAAAATAGCATCACATTCTACTTTAAAAGCTTGCAGGCGGTAGATAGCTTTAAAAGTATCCACTGCCGAATGTTTTTTCGCTCCATTGATAATAGTTTCAATCACAGCTAAACATTGCTTTGAGTTTTTCTCAAAAAAATCTTCAATGCCTGCATAACGCTCTGCAACCCAGGGACCTTCATAGAGCAGTTTAGCTGCCTCTAAAAAAGGCTGGAAATTAATAGGTATTATCTGCGCCCCGGCTTTTTTTAATAGCGCTACATTTTTTTCAAATAAGGCCTGTGCACTGCGGTCAGCGAAAAATTCAAGCTGCGCGTCAGCTGGCAGCCCTATTTTTAATCCCACCAGTCTATTGCTAGATTGGTAGTGCTCGTTACTGTTTACGGCTTTATTAGCACGTGAATAACAATCTTTTGGGTCCTGCTGGGCGCTGATATCGAGCAGCTGATTCAGCTCATCAACCGTATTGGCGAGCAGCGTGACACAATCCAGGCTTTTGCAGGCCGGCACGACACCGGTGCAGCTTAATAAGCCTTTAGTCGCTTTTAATCCGACGATATTGTTCAGTGCAGCGGGCACCCGACCCGATCCTGCGGTATCAGTTCCTAAAGCAAAGCTTACTTGTCCTTTGGCGACCGCCACCGCACTGCCTGAACTCGAACCACCGGAGATATACTCGGGATTAACACTGTTTTTTACCGCGCCCCAGGGACTGCGCACACCGACCAGCCCAGTAGCAAACTGATCTAAATTTGTTTTACCCAGAGGAATAGCACCGGCTTTTATTAACAGCTGTACCACCCGCGCCGATTGGCTTGGCTTATAAGCATAGGCTGCACAACCCGCCGTGGTGGGTAACAAAGATAAATCGATATTATCCTTGATTGCAAAGGGCACGCCATAAAGCGGCAGCTCATCCATTGATTTAGTGCTCAGTCTGGTTAACATTTCCTGCAGTTGCGTGTCGGAAATGGTCGCTAACCAGACATTATTCGTATCACTTTTCGCCTCTTGTAATTTCTCTGCTAAAAATGTCTGTGCATTTAATTCACCACTGCGGTAAGCCTGCTGCAGCGCATCTATGGTCATTAGTTGTTCACTCATTATAGTTGCTCCAAAATTAATAAACGCTGCCCGGCATGCACTTGAGCCCCTTCTTTTTGTACTATGCTTTCGACCAACCCCGCAGCCGGGGCGACCACTTCAATTTCCATTTTCATCGCTTCCAGTATTAATAAAGGCTGACCGGCAACAACATGCTCACCGGCCGCTACCAATACCTTCCAGATATTACCTGCAACATGGCTGTCCACGCCGCGTTGCTCAGCTGTCAAGGTGACAATGTCGGTTTCTATTTGGGTCATTTCATCAGCCACAAAGTTGGCCTGCCCGCTTTCCTGCCAGCGCTTACGCTCGGCTTCGAAGGATTTTTGCTGCTTGTCTTTAAAAGCAATAATAGAGGCTTGATCGTCACTCAATTGCTGCTGATATTCAGCTAAACTGAAAGTTGTTTCTTCTATTTTAAGCGGATAATCGCCGCGCGGAAAATCATGACGAATTTGGGTTAATTCCTCACTGCTGACGGGATAAAAACGGATTTGATCAAAAAATCGCAATAACCAGGGTTTACTAAATTCAGCGGTTTTACGATAACGGTTCCACATCTGCAGTGTGCGGCCGACAAACTGATAACCCCCCGGGCCTTCCATGCCGTAAACACACAAATAAGCGCCGCCAATTCCGACTGCATTTTCAGGCGTCCAGGTTCTTGCCGGGTTGTATTTAGTGGTCACTAAGCGATGGCGCGGATCGAGCGGTGTGGCAACCGGAGCGCCTAAATAGACATCGCCTAACCCCATCACTAAATAACTGGCACTGAAGACGATTTTTTTAACTTCCTCAACCGAGTCCAGGCCATTAATACGGCGGATAAATTCAATATTATCGGGACACCATGGGGCATCTTTGCGCACCAGTTCATCGTATTTTTTGATTGCCAGACGCGTCGCATAATCATCCCAGGATAACGGGATATGAACTACCCGTGAAGGTACGGTTAATTGGCTGACATCTCCCAGTGCGTCCTCTGCCTGTGCGAGTAATGTTAACAATTTATCTAAGGGTAAGTGCAGATTATCATAATGCACCTGCAGGGAGCGTATGCCCGGCGTGAGCTCTTCTATCCCGGTTATTTTCATGTCTTGTAACCGCAGCATCAGGGCATGTACACGGAAACGCAGCGCGACATCTAACACCTGCTGGCCATATTCCACCAGCAGATAATCTTCCCCGCAGGCGCGGTAGACCACCTGTTCGCTGTACTGTGTTTTATCAATCTGCTTAATAATTGCGCTGACGGGTAACTCTGTCGGCACTTGCTGCTCACTAAATTGCCGACAGAGTTACCA
>DATBNI010000219.1:0-3739 GCA_036554425.1 Psychromonas sp. | reverse complement strand
AGCAGGGTTGATTTACCACAACCATTGGGGCCGATTAAGGCCGTTATTTTACCTTCAGGAATGCTGATGTTTAAATCCCTGAGCACCGTTTTGCCTGAGTAGGCGACGCTTAAATTTTCAATACTTAACACTTTAGTAACCTTTATATCTATGTAACAAAAACAGGAAATAGGGCGCACCTATGATGGCCGTAAGCACACCCGCCGGCAGCTCTAAGGGCGGGGCCAGATTGCGCGCCAGTGTGTCGGCGCTAAGCACTAATAAAGCCCCGACTAACGCCGCGACAGGCAAGACTAATTTATGCCGGGAGCCAACCAGTAAACGCGCTAAATGCGGGGCTAATAAGCCCACAAAACCTATGGTGCCGCATACGGCTACGCTGACACTGGCGAGTGCCACCGCGCTTAATAATGCCGCAATTTGCAGACCTTTTGTATTAACCCCTAAGGCATCGGCGGTGTCTTCGCCCAGGGCAAATAAATCTAAAGACCAGGCGAGATAAAATGAGAAGGGCACCAGGACTGTTAACCAGGGCAGCATTGGCCAGACATAATCCCAATTCCTGCCCCATAAGCTGCCGGTTAGCCAAATCATGGCGCTGTTTATTTCCACAGGATGCAGTATTAAGAGAAAATTAATGCAGCTGGATAAAAAAGCGCTAATGGCAATACCCACTAAAGCAAGGCGAGCAGGGCTGGGATCATGCCAGCGATTGAGTAACCATATGACTAATGCCGCACTAAAGCCGCCGAGTAACGCAATAGGCGGTAACCAGACATTACCAATATTCGGCCAAATCAATAGCACAGTGCAGGCAGCCAAGCCGGCGCCCCCACTGATCCCCATCAAGTCAGGTGACGCCAGTGGATTACGAATGATGCCTTGGGTTAATACCCCGGAGATGGCCAGTCCCATACCGACCAGTATGGAAATTAATATTCGCGGTAGGCGGTAATAATTGACGATAAAATCCTGATCGCCGCCGTGCATTAAGGTCTGTAATACGGTTTTTATGGGAAGTGATTCAGCGCCCATTGTCAGGCTGACACCGGCCAAGAGAAACAGCAGTAAAAAACCGCTAAGCAGTAATTGGGTATAACGGGTCATTTATAACTTTCCTTTTAATACTAAGAAGATAAAAAAAGGTGTGCCGATCAGCGCCGTAATGATGCCAACGGGGGTTTCTGCTGGCGGTATGATAGAGCGGGAAAGTAAATCTGCCCAGCAAACTAAGGCCGCGCCTAATAAACCACTGGCCGGTAACAGCACTAAATGGTTATTGTTAAACAGGGCTCTTGCAAGGTGCGGCGCGATTAAACCAACGAAGACAATGGGGCCTGCCAGAGTCACCGAAATAGAGGTCAATAACAAAACCGCCAGGCAGACTCGTACCCTAAGCCAGGTGATATTAATGCCTAAACTGTTGGCTGTTTGTTCGCCAAGCGCATTTAAATTAAGCCCTCGGCTGGTCGAAAATGCTAATAACAGTGCAACTAAACTGAGCGGCCAAAGTTGTGACCAGCTGTGCCAATCAATCTCGCTAAAGGATCCCGATAGCCAATGCAGAATACTGTAAGCAGTATCATCGGCAATAATGAGCGCCGCCCGTGTCAGTGAGCTAAGCAGGCCATTAACGGCAATACCCGCCAGAATAAGCCGCAGCGCATTGCTGTCACTGCGTAATCCGCCGCCCAGAGAAAAGACTAATAAACCCCCTAATAACGCCCCCGAAAAGGTCGCCAATTCACTCGGTAATGCACTAAAAAAAGCAAAACCTATGCTGTTTAATGCCATTAAGCAGGCCGCACCGGAATTAATGGCAAAGAGGGTCGGAGAGGCGAGAGGATTGCGGGTTAAGCCTTGCATTAACAGTCCGGCAACACCGAGATTAAAACCAATCAAGCAGGCCACTAAGCTGCGCGGTAGCCGCAGAGAGAGAATGACTTGCTGTTTAATATCCTGGCTGTCAGGCGCAATCATAATCTGCCATAGGTCATTTGCCTGTAATGAAAATTCTGATTGGCCGTACAGGGAAATAATAAATCCCAATATTAGCGTGCTGAGCAATAATGCGGGCGTTAAGGTTTTACTTTGTCTGGCTGAGGATAAAATATTCATTGTTTTAAGTGGCTAGCCAGCTCTTGGGCTATCTGCTCAGCGGCTAACATACCGCTGGTTAATGACCAGACACTGGCCGAAACATGGATTAATTGCTTAGATTTAGCCACGGATAACATTTTCCACAGTGGACTTTTTTGCCATTTATCAAGCACGGTATGTTCAGTATATTGACCGACCAATAACCAGTCTGGATTGGTTTTTAACAGTTGTTCAAAACTGCTTTGCAGATAAGGCTCATTGATATTATTTGTCATTGGGCTGTTTAACCCTAATTCCTTAATCACACTGCCTGCATAAGAGCTGGGACTGTGTAACCACATGCCTTTATCCGTGACTATGGCAAACTGATAGGTGTCGTTATTGTGAAGCTGATTTTTTAAATCAAGCATCAGTTTTTGATGTTTTTTTAAGCGCTTTTTAAATTGCGCACTTTTATCAACCGCGCGGGAAATTTTTTGCATCACAGCCAAATTTTCCCGGTAAGTAATACCTCTGCTTTGCAGCATCAAAGTAGGGGCTATAAGAGATAAGTCTTTATAAATAGAGTGATGTCGGCCGCTGTCGGCGATAATAAGATCCGGTTTAAGTGCGGCAATCGCCTCTAAACTCGGCTGGTAACGCGAACCGACGGATTGCCAGTCACCAATAAGATCGCGCACACTTTTGATAATACGATTTTTATCACCATCATCGGCGATGCCCACGGGGGAAACGCCTGTAACGGCGAGCGCATCAACAAAAGAAAAAGCTAATGTGACAATACGTGTCGGTGTTTTATCTAAAGTTAAGGTGCCTGCATCATGCTCGATGGTTACTGCATGACTTTGTTGGCTGATGAAACTGAGCGGAAGGAGCAGTAAAGCGGCAAACAGTAAAGGTGATAGTAGCGACATTAAGAGTACCAAATAAATCAAATGGTAATGATATACGTTATCATCTAGGCTGTCATCAGATATTTTGGTGATTTCATCATTTTGGCGCATTGAGAGAAAGTGAAAATGACTATTGACTTGAACGATAATGATAACTATTATCGTTAACTGGTTGGGATAATGCTAGCAATAGTGAGTGAAATCAATATTCCAATGAATATGATAAGACTTATATCCCATTACACTTCTCAGCAAAAGGAATCACCGATGAAACCACAAATGGTTATCATTACCCATGTAGAAAATCGCGCAGTGTGCGAAGGTTTTATTCCCGCTTCCTTAAAGCTCGGGTTTGAGGTGATTTTAATAACGGATCACGGATTAGATCATAAGCGCTTTTTTTCCAGTGTTGCCAAGGGGCCAAAACAGATTATTGAGTGTGATGTTTTTAATCCCCTGTCGATTATCGACCTGTTAAATACCCATGGGATTAAAGCGCAAGTCATTTTCTCCAACAGTGATCATCTACAATCTGCCTGCGCCCTGGTGGCAAGTTATTTCGGCTGCCCCGGGAAAAGCTGGCAAATCTGTTATCAGGCGAAAAATAAAGCCCAAATGCGCGCCAGGCTAGCTGCGTTAAAAATCCCGTCGATTTGGTCGACTGCCTGTTTAGCCTCGTCACCTTTACCTGAAAATATTAACTACCCGGTCATTGCAAAACCCCGCGAAGGGGGGGCAAGTATGGA
>DATBNI010000179.1:0-2039 GCA_036554425.1 Psychromonas sp. | reverse complement strand
GTACGAAAAATGTACTTGATTGCACTGATCGGCTGTGATCTAATGATTATTATTCGCCCAGAGTGAAATGTAATGGCCCCTATTTTAAAGTAAAAGGGCAAAGCTGATCTATCCTGCCAAAGTAAATTCATTCCCATTGATTTTGCACAACAAATTATCCCCGGTACATTTGAATATGCACTTTCACATATTGTCGATAAGCACCTTGATTTAACTGCCTTTGATGATTGGTACAATAACGATAATGGCGGCGCAGCCGCCTATCCACCGTCAGTCATGTTAAAGATTATTCTGTTTGGTTATTCACGGGGTTTAGTTAGCAGTCGCCGTATCGCACAAGCTTGTGAAACCAATATTACCTTTATGAGTTTGTCGGGTGACGAGCAACCTCATTACACCTCTATCGCTAGCTTTGTCGCTAAAATGAAAGACAAAATTGAGCCTCTTTTTACACAGGTGCTGATGCTATGTGACAGGGAAGGATTGATTGGCCGTAATATGTTTGCGATTGATGGCTGCAAGATAAAATCGAATGCCAGTAAAGAGTGGAGTGGAACGTTCGAAGAGTTGGAACGTAAACAGACCAAGTTACGTCGAGCCAGTCGACGAATTATTGAACGCCATCAAGCACAAGACGGATTGAGTGAAGATGAAGTGCAGCATGATTTAAAGCAGAAAGAAAAGCTCGATAAAAGTGCTGATAAAATAAAACAATTCTTAGTAAGCAATGAAGAAAAAATAGGGAATAGGAAGAAACCCGTCAAAAGTAATATCACCGATCCCGACAGTGCCAAAATGACCACCAGTAAAGGAACCATTCAAGGTTATAACGGCATTGCCATTAATGATGATAAACAACAGATTATCATGCAAGCACAAGTATGGGGCTCGGTGGGTGAGCAGCAAACCTTAAAACCCGCCGTTGAACAACTGCAAACACAGCTCGCTAAACTCGGTACACCGGACGCATTTAATGAGGCTAAATTTACCGCTGACAGTGGTTCCCACAGTGAAGTTAACCTTGAATTTATGGCAACAACTGGACTCGATGCTTATATGGCCGACACTGCATTTAGAAGTCGTAATCCCTTATTTAAAACAAGCGAAACCTATCAGACTGAAAAGGAAAAACGGCGTTTAAAACGCAGTAAAGGTCGAGCCAGATTATTTAATAGTACAGACTTTTATTTTAATGAAAATGAGCTTAGATGTCGTTGCCCAGCGGGTAAGGAAATGTGGTTAAGTGTTAAACACATTGAAACGGTAGGCCGTCATTACGTACGTTTTTCAGGTTATTTAAAAGATTGCCGAGTCTGCCCACTTCAATCACAATGCATGCGGAAAGTACCAAGTAAACAGGGGCGACAGGTCCAGTTTGAAACGAATAAAGCAGATAAATACATCTCATATACAGATAAAATGCGAGTAAAAATAGACAGCAGTCCTGGGCGTCGAGAGTACAGTAAACGGCTGGGGACGATTGAACCGGTGTTTGGTAATATCACAGTGAACAAAGGCATGAACAAGTTTACGCTTCGCGGCCAAGAGAAAGTGAATGCGCAATGGCAGATGTACTGTTTGGTTCACAATATAGAGAAGTTAAGGAATAGCTTACATTAAGACAAGGGCGAAGCCCTAATATCAAATAATCCTCCCTACAGGCCTCAATAAACCAATTTACCACTCAATTTAATCAGTCACTTATTAAAATTTTAATAATCCATTGAATATCAAGTAAATATAAATTATCTTGGTTTTTATTTAAAGAGGACAGGCTGAAAATGAGAAATTCTACAGCCTCGTTAAGGCTGTAGAATAACTCGTATTTTATAAATTTATCAAAATGCATACTTTTTAACTTATTGTTTTAAAAGTAAATTAAATTTAGAGAAAGTGTTTTTTTTCTGAAAATGGAGAAATTCTACAGCCTCGTTAGATAACAAAGGAGAAAGCTATGAACTGGAAATTTTCATACGCCATTGGTTTTCACCCTTGGGAGGATACGGACCCAGATTTTTACCAATCTTTGGCATCGCTCC
>DATBNI010000093.1:0-5572 GCA_036554425.1 Psychromonas sp. | reverse complement strand
TGGCGGGTATGATTGCCGTTGTTATCGCAATGGTTGCAAATATATTTTTACAAATACCCCTGATGCAAGTTGTGATTAGCAGTGTGGTTGTCTTAATCATGTCCGGCATGATCCTGTTTGATACAAGTCGTATCATTAACGGTGGAGAAACTAACTACATCAATGCAACCGTATCCTTGTACTTAAACTTATTTAATATGTTTGTCCATTTACTGGTTTTATTAAACATTTTAGATGACTAAACCCTTTTAATTTCAAAGAAAAAGCGCACGCCAGTGCGTTTTTTTATACTCTTATTTCAGGGAAACATCATGAAGCGCCGTATTTTTTGTCTTCCCGCTATAGCTTTTTATCTTCCCGTTTTAGCTTTTCTTCTTTCCTGTTCAAAGCCTGCTGTTATGTTAGCCCCCCTTAATCAAGAACAACCACTATTAGCTTTTGGTGATAGCATTACCTTTGGATACGGGGCATCAAGAGAACAAAGTTATCCTGCTCAGTTAAGCGAATTAATCAATCTTAGGGTAATTAATGCAGGTGTAAGTGGAGAATTAAGCCGCACCGGACTGGCAAGACTAGAAGCGCTTTTGGAATTACATAAACCACAATTGTTACTTTTATGCCACGGTGCAAATGATATGCTTCAAAAACGCGATTTAACTATAATGGCAGGCAACCTGAAGAAGATGATAAGGTTAGCACAAGAAAGAAAGATTCAAGTTGTTCTTCTTGCGGTTCCCCGTCCTGGGCTGATTTTGTCACCTCTTAAGCAATATCAGCAAGTCGCTGATGATATGCAGATAGTGATTGAAAATAACATACTCAGCAATATATTACAGCAACCTCAATACCACAGCGACATGATCCATCCTAACGCCTTAGGTTACCAAAAAATCGCCCAGGCTATCGCCGATTTATTAGATAAACATGGCGCTGTAAATTTGTAATCATATTAACTATTAAATCCAGCTTTTAAGCTGAGCACTCAAACTAATGAGCAAATCCCAGTTCCAATGCAGGCTGGATATTACTGGCGCGCCAAGCGGGGTATAGGGTAGATAAAACACTCATAATAAAAGCGCCGATAGCCACAACGAAGACTTGCTCATAAATTAAATGCGAGGGTAAAAAATCAATAAAATAGATATCACCCGATAAAAACTTATGGCCTATGATATTTTCAATAAATTTAACAATTTCGGTTAAATTCAAAGCAATATAAATGCCTATAACAGCGCCTAAAAGGCAACCGATCAGACCGTTAAACGCCCCCTGCACTATGAATATGCCGCGTAACATCCATTTCGAGGCACCCATGGTTTTTAAAATAGCAATATCGCCTCTTTTTTCATTAACGGCCATCACCAGAGTAGATACAATATTAAAGCAGGCAACCGCAATAACCAGCAATAAGATGACATACATTAAAGATTTAACCATCTGAATATCTTGATATAAATAACCCTGGCTGGTGATCCAACTTTTTATATACAGATAATCATTAAGACTATACCCCACATCCCTTGCTAAGCTTTGTGCATTTAAGACATCAGCCACTTTGAAAGCAATACCATTAGCACTGTCGAGTCCCAATATTTGTCTGGCATCGTCGATATGCATAAAACCAAGCGCGTTATCTAGCTGCCCGCCCATTTCAAATAAAGCCACTAATGTGAGTTTGATTTTACGAGGGGATTTTAATTGTTGCCCGCTGTCCTGCGGTAATATTAAGGTTAAGGAGTCACCTATGTCCACAGCAAGCTTTAGTGCGACGCTTTTACCTAATACGATTGAACGCTGCCCGCTTTTTAATAACGCCCAACCGCCGCCTTTGATATAATGCTCAACATCCGTCACATTCCTTTCGCTTTCCGGGGCGATCGCTCTGATTTGTAACGCTTTTATTTGGTCATCTTTTTGTAATAAACCATTCAACATTATATACGGACTCGCAGCAATAACATCGGGATGATTTCTGACTTGTTTTAAGGAACTGTCCAGGTTCTTAAAGCTGCCATTGACTGTTTCTAGCTCTGCATGAGGAATAACAGCTAACATCTGCTCACGTAATGCTTTTTCAAAACCATTCATTGCTGACAGGCCGACAATTAATGCCGTTACGCCCAGGGCGATACCCAAGATGGAGGCCATGGAAATAAACGAAACAAACTTATTTTTATGCTTCGCTTTACTATAGCGTAAGCCGATAAAAATTAATAAAGGGCGAAACATTATACTTTTCCCTGTAACACACCGCTGTTCATATGTTCTTGACGGGTTAATTTATTCGCTAACGCTTGATCATGAGTCACTACAACAAAAGCGGTGCCCGACTCTTGATTAAGACTGACAATCAATTGGTAAATACTTTCGGCACTTTTTGCGTCTAAATTACCCGTGGGTTCATCGGCCAAAACCAGTTTAGGTTCATTGATTAAAGCACGGGCAATAGCAACACGCTGCCTTTCCCCCCCAGAAAGTTCAGAGGGCCGGTGTAAAACCCTATGTTCCAAACCGACACGCTTTAAAATATCGTGAGATTTTTGTCTGGCAACTTTAATACTTTCGCCCGCAATTAACAGCGGCATAGCAACATTCTCAAGCGCATTAAATTCAGACAGAAGATGATGGAACTGGTAGACAAAACCCAAAGATTGATTGCGCCATTGCGCCTGCTGATTAGCGCTGAGTTGATGAATATTCTTACCCTGATAAAACACTTCACCTTTCGTTGGTGTATCAAGTGCGCCTAACAGATGTAATAAAGTACTTTTCCCTGACCCGGAGCTGCCAACAATGGCTAATAACTCACCCGCATTAACGGACAAATCGACATTATGCAAGACTGCAGTTGATAGTTTGCCGTCACGATAAACCTTACTCAAATTACGACATACTAATAGTTCATTATTCATATCTTAATGCCTCTACTGGGCTGACTTTCCCGGCTTGATAAGCCGGGTACAAGGTCGCCATTAAACTTAATAACATAGCACCGAATATGATAGCAAATATTTGTACTGGTTCGTATAAAACCGGTAATAAGCGGCTGCCACCGGATGCACTAGAGAGCAGGTTAAGCCCCAGGAAGGATAATATTTCATTGATGTAAGCGCTAACCAATAGGCCCAATCCGGTCCCCACAAGCGCGCCAACAATGCCGCTCCAGGCACCTTGAATAATAAAAATAAGGTTGAGGGTTGTGCCTTTAATCCCAAGGGTTTTTAAAATAGCCACTTCCGCATTTTTATCATTGACCACCATCACAGAAGAAGAAAGTATATTAAATGCGGCAACGGCAATGATCAGGCACAACAATAACCAAATCATATTTTTTTCCATTTTCACTGCAGAAAATAATTCGCCATGTGTTTGCCGCCAATCATGCACCCTTTGCCCCTCTTCTAAAACAGGCGGCACCCAATCTTGGACATCAAAAGCATCGTCAAAATAAAGTCTCAAGCCGGTCACTTGATCAATGCCTATTCTAATTAAACGTGCCGCGTCCTGTGCATGTAATAAAACCAGGTTTTTATCAACGTCGGATCCCACTTCAAACAATCCCGCCACAGTAAAATTTCGCTGACTGGGAATGCGCCCCAAAGGGGTAAAACGACTGCCTCTGGCAGAGATAATTCGGATTTTATCACCTTTAGTCACCCCAAGTTGCTGTGCTAAGCTTTGGCCAATAATAATATTGTATTGTCCTGCTTTTAATTCACTTATCTGACCAAGAGTCATATTATTTTTAACCACATCGCTGGCGTATAAAGCGGGTATAATGCCTTCCAATTGTACACCCTGCAGGCTGCTACTACTCTGAATGATGGCTTCACTTCGTACCACAGGCTCTACTTTTTTGATTAAAGGCATCTTCTGTAATGCAGGAAGCCGGCTTTGCCAATCATCCATGACTTGTTCTTGATTACTGATAATAGCATGCGGAATGGCGCCTAATATCCTCACTTTAAGTTCATTTTCGAAACCGTTCATAACAGATAATACGGTGATCAGAGCCAGTACCCCTAAGGTAATGCCCCCGGTTGAAAACAAAGAAACAAAGGAGATAAATTTATTATTACGCTTTGATTTGGTATAACGTAAGCCGATAAAGACACAAAGGGGATAGAACATAAATTCCTTTATTATTTGATTTGTCATTTTGCCATTAACGATGGAAATTAAATGCTGTGAAAATCAGGAAATGACAAATAACCCATTGATTAAAAATTATTAATCAGCATTCTAATGGATCTGCAAAGATCAAGATACCCAAAAGTATTTAAATCAAAGCGATGGCCAGTTTGTTGATAAATACACACCTGAAAGTTCAAAGTTCATTGCATCTTTGCTCTAAACAGTTAAAAATAGTTAAGATAGCGCCCTTTTTAATGAATATAATGGATAACACATTCGATGACTGACCTAGCTTTATTATCTGTTCCCGCATTAAAGAAAAAAACTGATCGTTTAATTTTCGGAAATTTACTGGGTAGCAGTCAAGCATTGGCTATTAGTGAGAGTGCCAAGCAACAAGCATCCCCCTTGATTCTGATCGTTAATGATACACCCACTGCTTTAAAATTAAGGCAGGAGCTTGAATTTTTCGTTGAAGATGAGCTTGAACTGGTGACCTTTCCTGATTGGGAAACACTGCCTTACGATAATTTTTCGCCTCATCAGGATATTATCTCTAACCGTATCGAAACATTGTATAAGTTACCCCATCTTAAAAATGCGATATTAATAGTCCCAATCAGCACGCTTTTACTGCGCATCGCACCGCCTTCATATTTAAAGCAGCACACTTTAATCATAAAAAATAAACAAAAGATTGAATTACAAGCATTACGCGCGGATCTTCAAGAAGCGGGTTATTATGCGGTCGAACAGGTCATGGAGCATGGCGAATTCTGCGCTCGGGGGTCTTTGTTAGATATTTACCCTATGGGCAGTGACACGCCCTACCGTATTGATTTTTTTGATGATGAAATTGACTCTATTCGCCCATTTGACAGTGAAAGCCAGCGTTCTTTAAAAGCGATTTCAGAAATAAAACTACTGCCCGCGCATGAATTTGCCACGGACAAAGAGGCTATTAAGCGCTTTAAAGTGCAATTTACCCATAAATTCACCTCGCCGTTATCAACCGGCAAAGACTCTATCTTTCAGCAAATCAGTCAGCATAATTTACCCGCTGGTATTGAATATTATTTACCACTTTTTTTTGCTGACACCGCAAGCTTATTTGATTATTTCCCAAGTGACGCTCGCCTGGCTATTGCGGGTGATATCAATCAAGCCTGCAGCGATTTTTGGCAAACCATCTCCGCCCGTTATCAGGAAAAATCCGTTGATTTATTCCGCCCTTTATTACCGCCCGAAGAATTATATCTGCGCCATGAACAGTGTTTTGAACTGATCAACCAGTGGCCTCGTTATGATTTTCGGACGCAAGCTTTTGAACAAACAAAAAACGCCAAGCAGAACTGCGCAATACAACCAATTCCTGATATTCAGATTGAACATAACAAAAACGCGCCGCTAAAAAAGCTCCAGCAGTTCATCAAAAACT
>DATBNI010000171.1:0-7450 GCA_036554425.1 Psychromonas sp. | reverse complement strand
TTTAGAGGGGGGTCGACAACTTCTAAATAACGGTAAGGAGTGAAAGAACGATCATCGCTGAACTCTAATTTATTTAACGCATCCAGTGTGATTGTCATTGTTGCAAGCGAAGGCTCTAACATGCTTAAATCTTTGAGCGATTTTAAAACATTAATTTTAGCTTTTAAGGCTTTTTCACCGAGGTTTATTTGGAATAATTCTCCCTCTTTATTAAGGGTTGCCTGGTATTCAACTAAACCTGAATGCGAAGCAATCTGATATGCATATTCTGTCTTTTGTAGTAAAACAGCCAACTCCCGGAGAGCTTTTTGCTCGGTCATCTGCAATGAAACCTGTAACTCATTTTTTGCAGAACCAACAAATAACAAAAATTTCTCAAATTGATTTTGTTTGACGTTTTCACCAACAAACAGAATATATTCATTCAACAATTCAGCGGAAGATTCTTTCGTTGCACTGCGAAAAGATAAAGCCATTTCAGAGGTTTTACCATCAAGAGTCGCATTAATTTCGTTCATCCAATCATTTAATGCAACTAAATATTGCTGACGACTTTCCTGCCCGGATGCATCTGTCTTCTTATCGGGAACTGATATCTGCTTTGCCTGAAGATAGGCTAAAAACACACTGTTTTTTTCTAAAAAGAGCTTTTTATTGACAGACGAATTAAATGCATTAATAAAATTTTTGAATAAAGTGTCAGGCTCAAAAAGATCAATAAGCTCATTAGACACCTGCTTTGTATCTTGCCCATTATTGTTACTCTTCAATAAGTCATTGCTATTTAGGATCGCACTGACTTTATTACTCTGGGCATAAAGCGCTGCAACATCATTTATTTGAGGAGCAATCACTTTACCTTTAGCGACCCACCATTCCTGCGCAGTTAATGCATAATAAACAGATCCTGCAATGGCAAAGGCGCAGATCACAACAGTTAACCACTTGTAGTCCCAGATAACCTTAATAAGCTCACGTAAATCAATCTCATCATCTTGATAGGACTCAAGATGAACGGGCACCTGCTGTATTGCATTGTTCTCTTTGTTATTTTTTCCGGCCATAGTGTTGTATTCTTTTTTTGAAATGAAAGTGAAAATTTTCATGATGTTATACTGAATTCATAAAAATTTAAAGCTATGATCCATCAGAGCGCGTTTCGTACGCTCTGCAGCTGATCGAGAGGCCATCTTGGTTTCGCCTGAACTCCCAAACCTTCAAAATGCCCCGCTTTTAATCGCTGCATGCCGGCATAGGCAATCATCGCTCCGTTATCCGTACAAAACTCATTGCGGGGGTAAAAAACCTCTCCACCAAGGGATTTCATTAAGACCGCCAATTGAATGCGCAAAGACTGGTTGGCACTTACGCCGCCCGCCACCACTAAACGCTTTAACCCTGTCTGTTTTAAAGCACGCTTGCATTTGATGGCAACAGTATCAATGACCGCATCCTGAAATGCCAGGGCAATATCAGCCTGAGTTTGCGGATCTTTGCCTTCCCGGGCGATAGTGTTGGCAGCAAAGGTTTTTAACCCGCTAAAACTAAAATCAAGTCCGGGTTTAGTAGTCATAGGCCGTGGAAAAACAAACCGCCCCGGCACCCCCTTTTCGGCTAATTTTGCCAAACGCGGTCCACCCGGGTAATCTAATCCAAGTAATTTTGCTGTCTTATCAAAGGCCTCTCCCGCAGCATCATCAATACTTTCACCTAATACCTGGTATTCACCAATGTTTTCAACCCCGACCATTAGCGTATGCCCGCCTGATACCAGCAAGGCCAAAAACGGAAATGCCGGACGATTTTCTTCGAGCATAGGAGCCAGCAGATGCCCCTCCATATGGTGCACCGCAATAGCCGGTATATTCCAGGCATATGCCAGGCTGCGCCCGATACATGAGCCGACTAATAACGCCCCTACTAATCCCGGACCGGCAGTATAAGCAATACCATCAATACTTTCTTTGGTGCAATTTGCCGCCGCTAATGCTTCCTTAATTAACGGAATAGTTTTACGTACATGATCCCGTGAGGCAAGCTCAGGTACCACACCACCGTAGTCAGCATGTAATTCAACCTGGCTATATAACTGATGCGATAACAAACCAAGTTGATCATCATAAATGGCGATACCGGTTTCATCACATGAAGTTTCAATACCTAAAATACGCATATGACAAATGTTCCTTTGATAAAAGTGAATAATAATTATACTCAAGCTACTGAATCTGCATTTTTAAGTAGTTTGAACATGCACTAGTTTACCGTAAAAAGCCTAGCTCGAATGCTTTTTTCATCCGCTTATAAAGAAAACATTATGAATCTAGGCTAGAATGGAAGATCTGGAAGATCTTTTGTTCTTTTACAGTAAGTTTTTCGTACTAATCCTTTACTTTCGCACCCAAATAGGATTAAAATCTCGCACCATTTTAAATGAACTGGTCAGTATACGACCGTAACCATAAAGGTAATAGGCACATGCCAGTAATTAAACTTCGTGAAAACGAACCATTTGACGTAGCACTTCGTCGTTTTAAACGCTCTTGCGAAAAAGCAGGTATCTTAGCAGAAACACGTAAACGTGAATTTTTTGAGAAACCAACTACAGTTCGTAAACGCGCTAAAGCTGCAGCTGTTAAACGTCACTTGAAAAAACTTTCTCGTGAAAACGCACGTCGCGTTCGTCTTTACTAATTCAGTAATTCCAAAATTAGATAAAGGTTTGTTATGTCTTTAAAAGCAAGATTAAAAGAGCAACAAATACTCGCTATGCGAGCGAAGGATAAGATCCGTTTGGGTACTATCCGTATGTTAATCGCAGCGATCAGACAGATTGAGATCGATAATAAAGTTGAACTGGGTGATGATGAAGTTACGGCTGTTGTCATCAAATCAGTAAAACAGCGTAAAGATTCAATTGCTCAATTTGAAAAAGCCAATCGCACTGATCTTGCTGATATCGAAAAAGCAGAACTTGAAATATTACAAGAGTTTCTTCCGCAAGCTCTTACCTCTGATGAAGTGAAAACTTTAATCGCGCAAGCCATTGCATCTTCGGGTGCAAGCGGTATGCAGGACATGGGGAAAGTAATGGGGTTACTCAAAAAAGATATTCAAGGACGAGCTGACATGGGAGAAGTAAGCGCGCTTGTAAGAGCCGGCTTAGCTTAATCTGTTACTCGTTAAGATATCAAAAGCCCCATGCTTAGTTGTAAGCCTGGGGCTTTTTCGTTTGCAGACTAACCTTTCACCAGTCCGCTAAGGTCTGGCCGCCGAGCAGAAAGATTTAGCATGGTTATTCCTTTATAAAATGCTATAAAGGAATAGCCACAACGACTTTCTTTAATTAATAGACTAAATGGTTTAAAGACATGGCAGGACGTATCCCAAGAAATTTTATTGACGATCTTATTGCTCGTACCGATATTGTCGATTTTATTGATAGCCGTGTAAAACTAAAAAAGCAGGGTAAAGATTACCGCGCCTGCTGCCCTTTTCATAATGGCAATAACAACTCATCATTTTCAGTCAGTGCAGACCGACAGTTCTATCATTGCTTTAACTGCGGTGCGAGCGGCAATGTACTCTCTTTTATCATGGAATATGACGGCATTGAATTTGTTGATGCTATTGAAACCCTTGCGGAACAATTATCGATAGAAGTCCCTCGTGAAGAAAGCGGCTCGGGAAAATCGCAACAAAGCAATTATGTCGACAGAAAAGATCTTTATCAGTTAATGGCTGATATTGCCGTTTTTTATCAGCAGCAGCTGCGCACGCACAAAAACAGCCAAGAGGTTATTAATTACCTTAAGGGCCGCGGATTATCCGGACAGACGGTCAAACACTTTAAGATAGGCTACGCACCCGATGGTTGGGATGAAGTCCGTAAACGATTCGCAGTGTCTGCCGATTTAGAAAAGCAGTTGATCGAAGCGGGTATGTTAATCAGCAAAGAAAAAAGTGGCAGCTATGACCGTTTCCGCGATCGGCTGATGTTCCCTATCCACGACAGGCGTGGTCGCATTATTGGTTTTGGCGGGCGTGTTTTAGGTGATGCTGAGCCTAAGTATCTGAATTCTCCCGAGACGCCTCTTTTTCACAAGGGCAAAGAGCTCTACGGTTTATACCAGGTTAAGCAAGCCTACAAAGAAATTAAACGCGTATTGGTTGTTGAAGGTTACATGGATGTTGTGGCACTGGGTCAATTTGGTATTGATTACGCTGTGGCATCCCTGGGTACCAGTACGACGCCAGAGCATATCCAACAGCTCTTCCGCCACACCAGCGAAGTGATCTGTTGTTTTGATGGTGATAAAGCGGGTAAAGCCGCTGCCTGGAGAGCATTAGAAAATGCCCTGCCGTTTATACAAGATGGCCGAACGTTACGTTTTATGTTTCTTGCTGATGGCGAAGATCCTGATAGTTATGTACAAAAAGAGGGTAAAGAAGCCTTTGAAAGTCAGATTGAACAGGCATTGCCTTTATCTGATTTTCTTTTTCAGCATCTATTGAATCAAGTGGATATGAGTATTGCTGACAGCAAGGCTAAGCTCGCACAATTGGCAATTCCCTTAATCAGCAAACTGCCCGAAACAGTCTTCAGGCAAATGATGGAAGGCAGGCTTATTACGTTATTAGGAATTGAAAAAGAGGGACTTAAAAAATTATTACCCGCAGCGACAGCGAACAGTAAAACAGATAAAAAACAAAAAGTAACACCCATGCGTTTAACTATTTCGGTACTTTTACAGCACCCCAGCATTGCCTATGGTTTACCCGAATTCCCTGAATTTAAGGAAATGACCTTACCCGGCATAAGTTTATTAAATGCATTACTTGAAATTTGCCGTACTACCCCCAATATAACCACAGGGCAGCTGCTGGAACGTTGGCGAGAAAAGCCGGAAAGCAAACAGCTGAATAAATTAGCAGTGTGGAAAAATGATATAAAAGAAGAATATTATGAAGCCTTTTTCCTGGACGCTTTAGAAAATTTTCTCAATTTTCATGTCACGAGTAAAATAGAATTTTTAAAACAAAAAGCGCGTTCAGGCCAAGCGCTGACAAATCAGGAAACCCAACAACTTGTATTACTGCTTGCAGAGCAAAAACAGCATTAATGAACTAGAAAATTTCACAAAATTAGAGTACACTTGATCGCTTGTACTTTTTTTATATAACCCCTATTTGCAATCGATTTTTGATTTGCAATCAATTTTTGGACGGTATCTATGGCTCAAACACCTCAGTCACAGCTCAAAGAGCTTATTATCAAAGGTAAAGAAAAAGGGTTTTTGACCTACGCAGAAGTTAATGACCACCTGCCGCAAGATATCGTTGAATCTGAGCAGATTGAAGATATTATTCAAATGATCGGCGACATGGGTATTCGTGTGGTCGAAACTGCGCCCGATGCTGATGATATGTTAATAGGCGGTGATGATAGCGAAACCCCCGATGAAGATGCGGTAGAAGCTGCGGCTCAAGTGTTAGCAACGGTTGAATCTGAGATTGGCAGAACAACGGATCCGGTGCGCATGTACATGCGTGAAATGGGGACTGTTGAACTGTTAACACGCGAAGGCGAGATTGTCATCGCCAAACGTATCGAAGAGGGTATCAAAGAGGTACAAACTGCGGTTTCTGAATATCCTGCAACCATTTCAGGACTGTTAGATAACTGGGACAGCTACGAAGCTGAGGAAATGAAATTAACTGATCTAATCAGTGGTTTTGTGGATCCCAATGATGACATGACCCAGGCAGTCAGTGCCACGCATATCGGATCAGAGTTAAGCAAAAAGCAGTTAGATGATGAAGATGATGCCGATAAAGATGACGCGGATGAAGAGGAAGAAGAAGGACCTAAAGGCCCGGATCCTGAAGAAGCTGCCGAAAAATTTGCAGAGCTTCGCAAATTAAATCAAGTTGTTGAAGATTCTATTATTAAAAATGGCCGTGCTCATGCCGATACGCGCGCAGCAATTAATGCACAGGCGGAGTTTTTCCAGCAGTTCAAATTAATTCCTAAACAGTTTGACCGTATGGTAAAAGCCATTCGCTCTGCCATGAATTCTGTTCGTGTACAGGAACGTTTAGCATTAAAAATCTGTGTTGAACAATGTAAAATGCCTAAAAAAGAGTTTATTCAGCTGTTTAAAGGTAACGAAACTAATGCTTCATGGTTAGAAGCGATTCTTTCCAGCGGCACTGATTATGCGAAACGTATCAGTGAATTTGAAGAAGACTTAAGACGCTGTTTAAGAAAAATGTTAGCAGTAGAAGTGCAAAGCGCATTAACTATTACTAATCTGAAAGCAATCTCTCGCAACATGAGCATTGGTGAAGCCAAAGCCCGTCGCGCGAAAAAAGAGATGGTAGAAGCTAACTTACGTCTGGTTATCTCGATCGCCAAAAAATATACCAACCGCGGTTTACAGTTCCTCGATTTAATTCAGGAAGGCAATATCGGGTTAATGAAAGCGGTAGATAAATTTGAATACCGCCGAGGTTACAAATTTTCAACCTATGCAACCTGGTGGATCCGCCAGGCAATTACCCGCTCGATTGCAGATCAGGCGCGTACCATCCGTATTCCGGTGCATATGATTGAAACAATTAATAAACTTAACCGAGTCTCTCGCCAAATGTTACAGGAAATGGGACGTGAACCTCAGCCTGAAGAGCTGGCTGAACGCATGATGATGCCGGAAGATAAAGTCCGTAAAGTATTAAAAATTGCCAAAGAGCCAATCTCAATGGAGACACCTATTGGTGATGATGAAGATTCTCATTTAGGTGATTTCATTGAAGATACGACCATTGCGCTGCCTGCTGACTGTGCGACCAGTGAAAGCCTTAAGAATGCAACTAACGATGTATTGGAAGGCCTGACAGCACGTGAAGCGAAAGTATTGCGGATGCGTTTCGGTATCGATATGAATACCGATCATACTCTTGAAGAAGTCGGTAAACAGTTTGATGTGACACGTGAGCGTATCCGTCAAATTGAAGCAAAAGCATTGCGTAAACTTCGTCACCCAAGCCGCAGCGAACAACTGCGCAGTTTTCTGGATGAGTAATCAAGATTAAAAATTAAAAAATCCTGCTTCGGCAGGATTTTTTTTCTCTAAAAAGTGACAAATAGCGGATATTATCAAGTGATATCAACAAGAGCGTAGAATAAATAAGCAAACGCAAGACATATGCTAGACAGGAAAAATTTTACCTTATATAATCGCCTCTCAAATTTAGCCCTTAGCTTTAACTTGGCATAGCGGTTAGAGTAAAAAATTTGGCCCCTTAGCTCAGTTGGTTAGAGCATACGACTCATAATCGTCAGGTCCCCTGTTCAAGTCAGGGAGGGGCCACCACACATAGAAAGGCGTAGTAGGTATTAACCTGCTACGCCTTTTTTTATACTTGTCTTTTTCCTCTGCTGGTCGAT
>DATBNI010000090.1:0-11455 GCA_036554425.1 Psychromonas sp. | reverse complement strand
AATATTGTCTTTACCTACCCAACGGCTGAAAAACCGGCATTAAACAATGTTAGTTTTAAGATCAATGCAGGGGAAACTTTTGCCTTAGTCGGGCGCTCAGGGAGTGGCAAATCAACCATTGCCAATTTGTTAACCCGTTTTTACGATATTGATAGCGGTGTGATCAGCGTCGATGGTGTTAATATTCAGGAATACACCCTTGCTTCCCTACGAGATCAAGTTGCCATTGTTTCACAAAATGTGCATCTGTTTAACGATACTATTGCTAATAATATCGCTTATGCAAGTGATGGTAAATTTACCCGGGAAGATATTATCAAAGCGGCTGAAACCGCCAATGCGATGGAGTTTATTGAGCAGTTTCCAAATGGGTTAGACACTGTTATTGGTGAAAATGGTGCCCTGTTGTCGGGCGGGCAACGTCAAAGATTGGCCATTGCACGCGCATTGTTACGTGATGCTCCCCTTTTAATTCTTGATGAAGCTACCTCCGCGTTAGATTCGGAATCCGAACGCCATATCCAAGCGGCACTTGATATACTACAAAAAAATAGAACCTCTATTGTGATTGCGCATCGCTTATCAACCATTGAACATGCCGATCAAATTTTAGTGATTGATAATGGTCGCGTCGTCGAGCGTGGCACGCATGCCGAGCTTATTGAGAAAAAAGCGATTTATCATAGCCTTAGTAAAATTCAAGCCTCTGGAGATTTATAATGCCATTTTGGTACCGCCCTGTTACTTGGGCGTGGTTACTTTTGCCTCTGGCTTTAGTGTTTAAAATAATCAGTTTTTGCCGCCGCTGGGCTTATCAAAAAGGTTTGGTTAAAAGTTATAAAAGTAAGTTGCCCCTTATTATAGTCGGCAATATTTCTGTTGGTGGTAATGGTAAAACGCCTTTTGTTATCTGGTTATGCGAAAGGCTGATTACTGCGGGTTACAAACCGGCTGTGATCAGCCGCGGTTATGGCGGAAAAAGTAAGCACTATCCGTTGCTTGTTAACGATCAAATAAAGGGGAGTGAGGCGGGTGATGAGCCTGTCTTAATTCACCAGCGCCTGGGGATTCCTGTGGTGGTTGATCCGATACGTAAAAATGCGGTTAAATACATTGAGCAGCATTGTTTGGCTGATATCATTATCAGTGATGATGGATTGCAGCATTATTCCTTACAACGAGATATTGAAATCGTTATTGTTGACGGCAAGCGCCGTTTTGGTAACCGGCAGCTGATACCTATGGGGCCATTGCGGGAAAGTTTATCACGTTTAAACAGTGTCGATTTTGTGGTTAATAATGGTGAACAGCAGCTTGATGAAATTACCATGTTATTACAGGCACAGAGCTGCCAACGTGTTGATGGAGAAGTGGCACAACTTGCAGGCGGTGTTAAAGTCAACGCCTGTGCTGCGATTGGTTATCCGCAACGATTTTTTGATACCCTTAACACCCAGCAGTTTGAAATATTAAAAGCCGTCAGCTTTAATGACCATCATGCTTTTTCAAAAGATGACTTTACTCAATTTGACACGGCTATTCCACTGTTAATGACAGAAAAAGATGCCGTTAAATGCACGGGTTTTGCACAGCCAAACTGGTGGTATTTACCTGTTTCAGCCGAATTGCCGGCACAATTTGAACAAAAATTATTAAATAGGATTAAGGAAATAAAATGTTAGACATTAAGTTACTTGATATTATCGCCTGTCCATTATGCAAAGGTAAGTTAAGGTATAAAAAAAGCACAAATGAACTTATTTGTAGATTTGACCATCTTGCTTACCCCGTTATTGACGGTATTCCCGCTCTTTTAAAAATCAAAGCGCGTACTATTACCTCCGATGAGGAGTAATTATGTCATTTATTGTCGTGATCCCCGCGCGTTATCATTCAACCCGTTTACCGGCTAAACCTTTGCTTGATATTTTAGGGCAATGCATGATTGAGCGGGTGACCCAACAAGCTTTAAAAAGTGGCGCCAAACAAGTGATAGTCGCGACCGATGATCAACGCATTGTGGATGCTTTAAAGCATATTAAAGAGATTGATGTGTGCATGACATCAAAAGACCATCAGTCCGGCACGGATCGTTTAGCTGAGGTTTGCCAGCAGTTTAACTTTGCCGGTGATGAGATAATAGTTAACGTACAGGGAGATGAACCCTTAATTCCCCCGTCGGTCATTAAACAGGTTGCGAGCAACCTGCAACAAAACAGTGATGCCAGTGTAGCGACATTAAGTGCGCCGATTGAAGAGGCTGGCGATGTTTTTAATAGCAATGCTGTGAAAGTGGTTTGTGATAAAAACAACATGGCCTTGTATTTCAGCCGGGCCACTATTCCATGGGATCGGGATGCTTTCAGTGCAGTGAATCAGACTGAAAAACCGGCAAATTGCGCGGCTTTACGACGTCATATCGGCATTTATGCCTACCGCGTTAGTTTTCTTCGGGAGTATGCGACATTATCTGTTTCACCGCTAGAGCTGATAGAGAAGTTGGAACAGCTGCGCGTATTATGGCACGGTTTTAAAATTCACGTTGAGCAAGCAAATGAAATTCCACCCCCTGGAATCGATACTCAGGATGACTTACAGCGTGTTATTGATTGTTTATCGAAATAGGGAAGCTAATGAAAGCTAAAATATTATTTATTTTGGGACTGAGTTTCTTGCTTATCGCCTGTGGAGACGAGCGTCCCGAACAACTTCAGGCTAATATCAGAACAGCGGAATATTTAACCGTTAACCTGGGCGAAAATCTTGATACAAAGGCATTACGTAATGCCACTATTTTACGTGAATATGCGAGACTGTTAGCACAAGACAAACCGCAGCTTAAACCTTTATTAACTGAGTTAAGTCGTGATGCAACGCGTCAAGGCCCGATCTATCAAGGTCTGATCCAGCGTTTAAAAACACTTAAAGAACAGCCGCAGGTGTTGGGCGACATCGAAGCGCAGCTATTCGAAAGCGAAAATCTTATTGCAGCGTCGGATCCGGCTTTATTTAATGATGCCTTATCTGATCCTGTTAATGTTATTGCCGATATGTCCGATGGAAAATTAGCGCGCGTTAATGCCATCAGTAAGCAGCAGAGTCTGCAGGCAAATGCTGCTGCAGATAATGGCGCAGGCAGTCAGTTAGTGGGTAATCCGGGCTACGGGCAATGGCAAACTGACAGTGGCGGCACATCATTTTGGCAGTGGTATGGGATGTACGCCATGTTTTCGGCTCTCTCTCCTAACCGCACTCGTTACGACAGCTGGTCATCACGCCGAGATTACAGTTATTACAATGATGTGGGCCGTAACCGTTACACTTCACCGCAACAAGCAAAATCTCAGGATAATTTAGCCGCCAAAACCAAAAAACAATTTGCTAATAAAGGCGGTTTTCAGAGTCCTTATGCAAAATCGAAAACCGGGGCAAGCCGTATGTCTACTGCCAGTCGGCAGGCGCAGCAAGCAACCTCTTTTGCGGGAAAGTCTAATTACTCAAAAGCAAAATCATCGAGTAGTTTTAGAAATAGTAAAACAACGACCTCTCGCGGTATAAATCGCGGAAAATAAGGCTAAAAAATATGAATGAATTGATGGCAACATTAGAGCAAAACGGCGGTTTGATCATTTACTTATTAATTGATATGGCAGTCGCGATTCTTTTATTAGGCGGGATTCGTTACACCATGGGGTTTATCGGTAATATTAATACTAAAAAGGAGTTGGCGATAAATGACAACTTTGCTTACGGTATCAGTCTTGCGGGCGGCGTGGCGGCAATGGGAATCGCCTTAAGCGGTGCCATCACGGGCGCGTTGGCCGGATCCTATTCAGCCGAGCTAATGGGCATGCTAACCTACGGATTTATTGGACTGTTATTGATCAAGGCGGGACGATATATTCATGATAAATTCGCACTACCTGATTTCCATAAACAGGATCAAATTCTACAAAAAAACATTTCCGTCGGGGTGGTCGATGCCGCTTCTGTCATCGCCACTGCGATAGTGGTCCGTGCCGCACTGCTGTGGGCTGAGGGACTGGGCATTAAAACCTTTGTTGCCATTTTCTGTGCGTGGATAATTTCACAAATCATGCTGGTCATGATTACCCGCATATTTGAATGGCAATTTTCTAAAAATAATGGAATTAGCTTTCAGGCAACCTTAGAAATAGGGCAGATGGCTTTAGCTATCCGTTACTCTGGTTATTTAATTTCAACTGCCATGTCAGTCACAGCAGCAAGTTATTTTGTTGTCTACGATACGCAATCTTTATTGCTGGGCATAACACAATGGACATTCATGAGTGTCATTTTGATGCTGGCATTAACATTATTAACCGCCATTGCTAAGTTTATCGTGCTGTGGGGAATCAATCGCCGCGAAGAGGTTGAAGTTCAGGATAATATTGGCATTGCCACGGTCGAGTTGACGACCTCTTTTGCAATCGCTTTGTTACTGATGTCATTAATGGCTTGAGTTAAGAGTTATTCCCTTATTTAACAGGTCATCTTTTGATGACCTTTTTTTATCCTAGTTAGAGAAAAAAATGCACAAAGCAAAAAAATTAAAACTTTTTATCGATGACAGCCTGCTGATATTAATCATGGCGGTACTGGCTTGCTGTGGTCTGATTTATGAGTATTTGCTTTCTCATTATTCGGCGCGCATTCTCGGCAGTGTTGAAACCGTTATTTATGCGATTATTGGCATTATGATTGTATCTATGGGGTTAGGCGCCTTTGCCGCCAAGAAAATTTCCAACGCCTTTCAAGGTTTTGTTATTTTAGAGTTAGCGGTTGCTTTGATTGGTTGTTGTGCGACCTTGTTTATTGCCTCTATTATCGGGTTTGGGCAGACATTACCGCATCTTCTGGCTGAAACCTATCAAATCCCCATGGACACAAGACCAGAGGGAGGAATCATTGCCCAGCTCAACTGGTTGAGCATACAATTACCTTACTTTTTTGCATTTCTGCTGGGTTTTTTGATCGGCATGGAAATACCCCTCATTGCGCGTATTCGCGAAACGGTATACGGGCATCATTTAGCCCATAACGCGGGGACTATTTATGGGGCTGATTATATCGGAGCGGGTTTCGGTGCAGCGATTTGGGTATTGTTTATGCTGCGCATTGAAATCAGCCAGGCTGCAGCACTCACAGCTTCTCTGAATTTAGTGGCGGGGTTTGTTTTTCTGATCCGCTTTAAGCGCTATTTAAGGCACATTAAAAAACTCTTGTTAGGGCATGCATTGTTAGCCGTTTTAGTGCTCCTGGTTTTCCAATATGGCGGTAGTTGGCAACAGCAAATGCAGAACCTGTTGTATCAAGACAAGGTGGTTTATCAAACCCAAACACCTTATCAAAATTTAGTGTTTACGCAGCGTAATTTAGGGGGCAATGTTGAGCCTATTTTCAACTTTTATATTAACGGGCGGTTACAATTCTCCAGCCTGGATGAAAAAATTTACCATGAGTTTTTGGTTCACCCCGTGATGCAGGCCGCGGCACGTCATAATAAGATATTGATTATTGGCGGAGGTGACGGTTTAGCATTGCGTGAGGTGTTAAAATGGCAGCCGGAGCAGGTAACATTAATTGATCTGGATGCGCAGTTAACCGGATTATTTAAATCTCCCCAGGCTGTATTACCTTCTTATTTAGCAAAGAAAATTAGCGCACTAACCGAAAACAGCTTTAATAATAAAGGTGTCACTGTTATTAATGATGATGCATTTATAACCATTGATAAGTTATTACAGAGCAAACAAATGTTTGATGTGATTATTATCGATCTGCCGGATCCAAGCCACCCTGATTTAAATAAGCTCTACAGTGTTAATTTTTATTACCGGCTCAATAATTTGTTAAATGGGGATGGTGCGATAGCGATCCAGTCTACATCGCCATTTCATGCTAAAAAGGCATTTATATCAATAGCTAAAACCTTAAGGGAAGCTAAATTTCCATTTGTGGAACAATACCATCAAAATGTCCCTTCATTTGGTGAGTGGGGCTGGACGATTTCTACAAAATTAGGCACTAGTGTCAGTAAACGGTTACAAAATGAAAAATCACTTTCGGTACCAACAAGCTGGTTAACCTTACCTTTATTAAAAAGTGCTTTTGTTTTTAATAAAGATTTTTATGATGATATTAATGCCGTTAAAGTAAACTATTTAGGATCAAATCAACTCTACCGATACCATCAGCAAGCATGGGAAAGAGAGACTGAGCTGCCACCGACAAATACTGATTGATTACTCTGAGCTTGGCTTAACTGACATTGCTTAAAATGCGGCGAGTATCAAACTGTAAGCCTAGCTACCCGAGACAAATTAAGTGGCATTATGAAATGAAATGCGGAGCATAGAAGATGTTACAACAAGAAAGGCATGAAAAAATATTGGATTTGATCAGCCAACTAGGCCGGGTTTATGCGGCCGGATTAAGTCAAACCCTGCAAGTGTCCGAAGATACAATCCGCCGTGATTTAAAACAATTAGACGAGCTTAAAAAATTGCGCCGGGTGCATGGCGGGGCATTGCCGCTGCAGCAGGAGTTTCAAGAGTATCGTGATCGGCAGGATGAAATCGATCCGTTAAAACAGCGTGTCGCATTAGCTGCCATTCCGTTTATTGAAGCGCATCAAACCATATTAATCGACTCGGGAACGACTTGTTTGCAGTTGGCGATGAATCTGCCAACACATTTCAATTTTACCGTAGTCACGCCAAGCCCCTTGGTTGCGACTAAATTAATGCATCATAATAATATCGAATTAATTTTATTAGGCGGTAAAGTTTCCAAATCTGCGGTCATGGCTCTCGGGGCGACAACCAATGCCATGCTCAGGAAAATTCATTTTGATGTCTGTTTCTTAGGTGTTTATGCGCTGCATCCAAGTCAGGGTTTGACCATTAACCGTTTAGATGAAGCTGAAACATTAGCCGCAATCATTGAACAATCTGAGTTGGTTATCAGTTTAGGATCCTCATTGAAACTCGGCAAGGTGGGGACCTATAAAATTTGTGACAGTAACAAATTAGATGTGCTTGTAACGGATTCTGAGTCAGATCCAAAGGTACTGGCATTATTACAAAAGAAAGGTGTCAAAATAACTATCTGTGATGATTAATTAAAGGGCAATAAAAGACTATGATGAGAAGTGAAATAAAAAAGGCAACTTAAGTTGCCTTTTAAAGATAAATTGAAACGTTAAGGTTTAAACGTTAAAGCGGAAATGGATAACATCACCGTCTTTAGTGACGTAGTTTTTACCTTCCAAGCGCCATTTACCGGCTTCTTTAGCACCTGCTTCACCTTTGCATGCTATGAAGTCATCATAGGCTATTACTTCTGCACGGATGAAACCACGCTCAAAATCAGTGTGGATAACGCCGGCTGCCTGTGGTGCTGTTGCCCCCACTTTAACTGTCCAGGCACGCACTTCTTTAACACCAGCGGTAAAGTAGGTTTGTAAATGCAATAATTGATAGCCGCTATTGATTACACGGTTTAAGCCAGCTTCTTCCTGACCTATCCCTTCGAGAAATTCTTTTTTGTCTTCTTCATCAAGCTCAGCGATTTCAGATTCAATGGCAGCACAAACGGGCACGACCACCGATCCTTCTTTATCTGCGATTTCACGCACAATATCTAAATAAGGATTATTTTCAAAGCCATCTTCACTCACATTGGCAATGTACATGGTCGGTTTGCCCGTCAGGAAATTAAGGTAAGCAACCGCGGCTTTTTCTTCAACTGTTAATTCAAGACCGCGTACTAAACCGTCGGCTTCAAGATGCGCTTTTATTTTTTCTAATACAGGCACTTCAAATTTGGCATCTTTGTCGCCACTTTTGGCTTTTTTGGTGAGACGTAAAAGGATACGCTCACAACTCTCTAAATCGGCTAATGCCAGTTCGGTATTGATAATCTCAATATCGTCCTTAGGATCGATTTTACCTGCGACGTGCACTATGTTGTCATCCTGAAAGCAGCGCACAACGTGGCCAATTGCATCTGTTTCACGTATATTAGCAAGAAACTTATTCCCCAGCCCTTCACCTTTAGAAGCACCTTCAACTAAACCTGCAATATCAACAAATTCCATTGTTGTAGGTAAAATACGCTGCGGATTAACAATTTCAGCCAATCTGTCCAGGCGATGATCCGGTACCGGGACTATACCCGTATTAGGCTCAATCGTACAAAATGGAAAGTTAGCAGCTTCAATGCCCGCTTTTGTTAACGCGTTAAATAATGTTGATTTACCAACATTGGGTAAACCGACTATGCCACATTTGAAACCCATGATTTTCATCCTATTTTGTTAGTTGTTTGTGTTAATTGGGGGTGTTAAGCGGATTATTTTTCTGCTTTAAAACTGTGTAAGCGATTCATCGCTTTTGCTAGCCCGTCCTGCCCTAAAATATGGGTGCAACGTGCCGCTTCATCAATACTTTGGTCAATCAATTTTTGTTCACTACTGGGCGCTTTGCCGAGTACATAACCACTGACTCTGTTTTTGTCGCCGGGGTGACCGATGCCAATGCGCAGGCGATAGAAATTTTTTTCATTACCCAATTTGGCGATAATATCTTTTAAGCCGTTATGTCCACCATGGCCGCCACCTAACTTAAATTTCGCTATCCCGGGAGGCAGATCCAGTTCATCGTGTGCAATGAGGATCTCTTCAGGTTTAATGCGATAAAAATTCGCCATAGCAGCAACGGCTTTTCCGCTAAGGTTCATAAAGGTAGTTGGAACAAGAAGACGCAGGTCATTACCGGCAAATTGAATTCTTCCCGTTAGACCATAAAATTTTGCTTCGGCTTTAAGCTGGATGTTTTCTTGAGAGGCGAACTGGTTGATATACCATTGTCCGGCATTGTGTCTGGTTTGTGCATATTCGGGGCCTGGATTAGCCAGGCCCACAAGCAATTTAATCGTAACGGACAAGATTATTCTGCTGCTGCTGCTTCTTCTTCTGCTACTTCGTCTTCAGTCGGTGCTATTTTAGAAAGTGCAATTGAAACCATAGGAAGGTCATGTTCTTCACCTTTATTCAGTTCAACAGACTCAACACCAGCAGGAAGTATCAGATCTGAAAGGTGTAATGTATCACCGATTGCCATTTTGCTGATATCTACTTCAATGAATGAAGGAAGATCTGCAGGTAGACATAATACTTCAACTTCGTTAATTGTGCGGTAAACTACGCCACCATTTTTAACAGCTTCTGTAGTCTCTTCGTTGATGAAATGCAGAGGAACAGTTGTATGAAGTTTCTGAGTCGCTTCAACACGCAGTAAATCTAAATGTTGAATGCGCGCTTTAAAAGCATGACGTTGTAGATCTTTAAGTACGACTTGCTCAGAAACACCATCAATTTCCAGATTTAATACTGAAGAGTAGAATGCTTCAATACCTTCTGCTTTGCTGATTTCTTTATGCGTAAAAGTAAGAGAAACGGCTTCTTTATTCGCTCCGTATACTATTGCTGGTACTAGATCCGCATGACGCAGGCGGCGGCTCGCACCTTTCCCTAGGTCTGTACGGGTTGTTGCTGTTAATTTAATAGACATGGTATAACTCCAATAGCGAGGATACTGTTATAAAGTTCCTCAAATTTAAAATAGGTTTCATCTTGCGACCAGATAAAACCACCTTATCGACTGTTTTAAGCAGCAGATAAAAAAGGCGCGCCATAATAGCGTACCAGGATGTTTTTGTACAACATTAAAACTAATTTCTAGCTCAAAAAAACGCTTTATGGTAAGACCATAAAGCGTTTTTTTGCTCAAAGACAATTAACAAAAGTTAAAAGGGCAGCTTAACTGCCGTTAATCGCAGTATATAACAGAGATTAGTGGAACATTGCAGAGATTGATTCTTCGTTACTTACGCGACGAATGGCCTCAGCCAGCATACCGCTTAATGTTAACTGCTTAACTTTACCCGTTGCAATAATTTCTGCTGACAGTGGAATCGAGTCAGTAACAATAAATTCATCAATGACAGAGTTTTTGATGTTTTCAGCAGCTTTTCCTGAGAAGACGGCATGTGTAGCATAAGCGTAAACAGAACTTGCGCCACGCTCTTTAAGTGCCAGTGCTGCCTGGCATAATGTACCGCCTGTATCTATCATATCATCAACGATAATGCAGTTACGTCCTTCAACATCACCTATCAGGTGCATGACTTGCGCAACGTTTGCTTTTGGACGACGCTTATCAATAATGGCAAGATCGGCATCATCAAGTAATTTAGCATGTGCACGAGCACGCACAACACCGCCAATATCAGGAGACACAATCATCGGGTTATCCAGTTTCTTCTCCAGCATATCTTCAAGAAGCACCGAGCTGCCAAATACATTATCCACAGGCACATCAAAAAAGCCTTGAATTTGCTCGGCATGCAGATCGACTGTCAATACACGGTCCACACCGACATTTGATAAGAAATCTGCAACCACTTTTGCAGTGATCGGCACTCGACTGGAGCGAACTCTACGATCTTGACGCGCATAACCAAAGTAAGGAATAACAGCAGTAATACGTCCTGCTGATGCACGGCGAAGTGCGTCAATCATAACGATTAATTCCATTAAATTATCATTGGTTGGTGCACAGGTAGATTGTACGATAAAAATATCATCACCCCGTACGTTCTCATTAATTTGTACGTGGATCTCTCCATCGCTAAAGCGTCCAACATCCGCGCTTCCTAATTTAATGAAAAGTCGATCTGCAACTTTCTGGGCTAGATCGGGTGTCGCGTTACCTGCAAATAGTTTCATATTTGGCACTGTGAGGACCTCTGTAATCCTAATGAGTGTGTGTCAAAAAGCAAAAAGAATAATGCTAATTAACATTTGTTATTAACTACCTTACGCAATTAATAAATTTTATTTAAGTGTTGCCAATAATTCATTTAATGGGGAATTATTCAATCCTTTTGCGGTAAATGCTGCTAACCAGTCAGGAGTGTTTTCTAACACAATTTTAGCATCATGAATACTGTTAAATGTGCTAAAAACACATCCACCAGTACCAGTCAATTGAGTTGGCGCGTATTCTATCAACCACTCTATAAGCTTGGCAACCTTAGGATAATTTTTTTTCACATAGGGCTGGCAGTCGTTCAGCCAATTTTGATTTATTAACTGCGAATGTGTTCTTTTTTTTGTATTGCGGATGAGGTCATTTGCCTGAAAAACGGCGGCTGTCGAAATATGACAATCAGGTACAGCAATCAGATAACTCTGCTCTGCGGGGTAAACGGGGGTTAATTTTTCGCCTATTCCTTCAGCTATTGCGGCTCGGCCAAATATAAAAACCGGTACGTCTGCCCCCAATTTCACTCCTATTTCTGCCAGTTTGTTTTTTGTCAAATTGACATTCCAGTGATAATTTAATGCAACCAGGGTTGTGGCGGCATC
>DATBNI010000152.1:0-20136 GCA_036554425.1 Psychromonas sp. | reverse complement strand
AAGTCTGTTGACCCCCTGCGTTATTTACCTAAACGTTAATGGCTTATTTGTCATTATATGAACAGCGGTTTGATAAGTATTGACATAAAATACAGTTTTTTTGTAGCAGTGGGTTAAGCTTTTTAAAGAGGGTGTGGTTATGATTAAAGATTTAAAATCAGATAGCAAAAAAATACTACCTTGTGATCCGGACGAAAGTGAAAATGAAACTGTAGATGCAATTGATGATGAAGATTTTATTGCAGCCAAGATAGCTGTTGCTAATGAATTAAAAAGCATGGATGCGACTCAACTGTATTTAGGTGAAATTGGTTTTTCGCCACTATTAACGGCAGAAGAAGAAGTTTATTACGCACGGCGTTCACTGCGCGGTGATGAAGTATCACGTAAACGTATGATAGAAAGCAATTTACGCCTGGTGGTGAAAATTTCCCGTCGTTATAATAATAGAGGATTGTCATTATTAGATTTAGTCGAAGAGGGTAATTTAGGACTTATTCGGGCTGTTGAAAAATTTGATCCGGAAAAAGGCTTCCGCTTTTCAACCTATGCAACCTGGTGGATACGTCAAACAATTGAACGTGCGATAATGAATCAAACCCGTACCATTCGTCTGCCTATACATATAGTAAAAAAATTAAATGTGTATTTACGCACCGCCCGCGAATTAACACATACTCTTACCCACGAACCAACTGCCGAAGAGATCGCCGAAGTTTTGGGGGTGTCCGCAAAAGAAGTCTCTAAGATTTTAAAACTTAATGAGCGTATTAGTTCCGTTGATATTCCCATAGGAAATAATTCGGATAAAGAATTATTGGATATTATTCCGGATCGAAGAGAGGCTTCACCGGAAAATGAACTGCAGGATCAAGATATGAAACTGCGCATTGTTAAGTGGCTAGAAGACCTTAATCCTAAACAGCGGGAAGTATTAGCAAGACGATTTGGTTTGTTAGGTTATGAAGCCGCAACACTTGAAAATGTGGGGAAAGAGATCGGCCTGACACGCGAGCGCGTACGGCAGATACAAGTCGAAGCGCTAAAATCTTTACGTGATGTACTCTCTGAACAGGGTTTATCAATCGAATCTTTGTTTCAAGCCTAACCATCAAAGCGGCACAATTAAAAAAACCGCATCTTTTGATGCGGTTTTTTTAATTGTGCTATGCATTTATAACCTAAGTTGAATCTGTTCCTATGCCCATTCGCTTAATGAAAAGTCAAGGTCTGAGCCCATTTCCCGCAACTCTCTTGATAATTTTTGTTGTGCTTTAATAGCTTCAATTTCACGCCACTTTCTTGCTCTCGGAAGTTTTTTCTTTGCCGTGAAAAATAGAGGATCATCGCCAAAAATATCAGTATTAGTTTTGCTGTATTGCATATCATTTTCCTTGCTATCAGGGTTGAAAAATTCCGCGTACCGATACAATAATGATTTATTGTTGCAATTTTATGACATTAAAAATAATTTTTTAATGTCATAAAATTTAAGATAACCCCAATAAACGAAGAGCTGCTACTTGATTAAGCATCTGCTTAACCTACGCTTTATTGATAAGAAAGGATGCTACGGATAGGTTTTTATATGGAAATTAAACATAACATTGATCGTGGTTTTACATTAATTGAGTTATTGGTTTCTTTAACGGTACTCATGATACTGATATCAGTTAGTCTCAGTAATTATGGGCCTATGTTTGCGCAGCGAGCGTTAATACAAAAAACTGAACATCTTTATCACTTTTTGCGTTTAGCGAAGACTCAGGCAATTCAGGATAATAAACAGATTTACGTGCGTTTCTGTCAGTTTGAGAATACTGACATTTGGAAGATGGCAATGACAGATTCAGCGAGTTGTGACTGTTTTACCGCCAATTCCTGTTTGTTAAACGGTAACAGTAAAGTTGTACAGTTAACCGATGGTAAAAAGTTGCTGGCTTCCCCATCTGATATTACCTTTAGCGGTCAGCAAGCCTCCTACAGGCCAATGCGATTTGGCGTTAATGCCGGCAGTGTCACTCTGCATGATAACAGTGGAGGTAAGTTAAAAGTGATCCAGTCGAGCATGCGTTTAAGGCTCTGTTCTCCGGACACGGCTCAATTAGGATATGAACAATGTTAACTGATAAAAAGGGATTTTCATTAGTTGAACTAATGTTGGCGCTATTACTTGGCTCAGTACTGTTAGCTATGGTTATTGGTCTGTATGTAACCGGTGTTTCCTCGGGTTCAAAAAGTTTAAAATACTCACGTTTACGGACTGATTTGCAGTCTATTATGGCGATTATGGAAACTGATATCAGGCGAGCCGGATATGGAGGTGGTGATTTTTTAGTCGGCAGTGGCGGAACTAAGACGGTTGATTCACAAAATAGCGGGACATCAAAGTGCATCGTGTATTCTTACAATCATAATTCTGCCGCCACTATTACTGATACAAATCGAATGGGTTTCAGGTTTTCTGCCGCTGATAATGAAATTCAATTTGGCAACGCGGTTGATCCGCTGGCAACTAATTGTTACTCAAAAGGTAACTGGACTGCACTTTCAGATAACCAATTTATAAAGATAACCGACCTGACTTTTGCTGAATCAGTTGTTTCCAGTGCAACGTCCAGTATACGCTCGGTTGCAATTCATCTGTCTGGTGAGCTGGTCGCTGACAGCAGTTATAAGCATGCTATTAATACTAGGGTGCAAGTCCGAAATTTTGAGTTTTAAACTTGAAGTTGCATATGGAAATTATTGCATTTGATTATTTTAGATTGAACCGGATTGTTGTTGTCTGGAAGGGGAATTAAATGTATCAGTTGATTTTTTACGTACCCGCCTCACATCTCGAAAGCGTAAAAAACGCCTTATTTAAAGCAGGCGGCGGGTGTATTGGGCATTATGATCGTTGTGCATGGCAAACTCTGGGTGATGGCCAGTTTCGTCCTCTTGCTGCGAGTAATGCTTTTATTGGTACAAAAAATGACATCACAAAAGTCACCGAGTATAAAGTTGAAATGGTCTGCTCTGCAGAGAGCATTAAATCGGTTTTACAGGCATTGCTGGCCTCTCATCCCTACGAAACACCCGCCTACGGCGTCCTGGAAATAAAAACATTGGACGATTTTAATCTCTCAGCCTGAACCGCCTGTGCTTTATGAGCGTTTTCAGGCTTCATGGAAGGGCTTTACAGGCTCAGCAGCTTTTAACCTGATCAATGCAATAGCTTGCTCATCTAAGCTGGATTTTGAGAGGTAATTTTTAGCACCGTTTTTTAACAGCAGCATAATACCTTTCGGGGTTTCAACCCTATTTTCAATCTCATCCCAGAGCAGTTCACTGTTGTGATATAAACTTTCTGTTTTTATTCCCTGTTCGCTGATGGTTAAGGTAACTGTATTATGCGAATTTTTGCTCCACATTTGTCTCATTAACCACCATGCACGGCGATAACGGAAACTGAAATACTCAACAAAAGAGAGGGAGATGATAAATAAACCCAGTGTTTTTTGTTGGTTGCCAAAAATAATAATCGCACCACCCGCAAAAAGAAGAAAGGTCATCAATTTATATCTCGGGCTAGGTTTTTCTCCTAGCAATAATGATTGATCAAAACATTCTTCAAAATGTTCACGGTTGAGCACAAATTTTGACTGGGATAACATGATTAAGACCTTAATAAAAAATAGCCGGTAAATTATATAAGATAATTGTCTGCGGTGTTGTAATAAATTTGTTGGCTTGCTGATTGCGCTATTTTGAGGTGTTTTGCAAAGTTAAACGGGTAAAGCTGATTTTTCTTCTAAGCTATGACTTTATTCTCACTGTTCATCACTCTATGAAATGCTAATATGGTAATAACTTAGGATACTTGCAGATGGAATTAATATGAAAAAAGAGACACAAATCGTATGTTTAGGTCGCGATAAAAAATGGACAAAAGGGGTGGTTAATCCTCCGGTAGTTCGGGCTTCCACTATGTTGTTTGATACCATGGAGGAGATGCGTTTTGCTGCAAAAAATAAAACCAATGGCGAAATGTTTTATGGGCGCCGCGGCGGACCGACTCACTTTGCTTTTCAAGCGGCTATTGCTGAACTCGAAGGCGGTGTTGGTACCGCTTTATATCCCTCTGGTGCCGCTGCGATTAGCAGTGCATTAATGTCTTTTTTAAAAGCGGGCGATCATTTATTGATGGTTGATAACGCTTACGAACCAACGCGTGCTTTATGTGATAGTTTACTGGCCGGGTTTGGTATAGAAACGACCTATTATGATCCGTTAATCGGTGCGGGAATCAGTGCGTTAATTCAGCCTAATACTAAAGTATTATTTCTTGAATCACCGGGTTCAGTCACCATGGAAGTTCAAGATGTACCCACATTAAGCCGTATCGCCCATGAAAATAATATAATAGTCATGCTCGATAATACTTGGGCTTCTCCCATTAATTCGCGTCCCTTTGAGATGGGAGTAGATATCTCCATTCAAGCGGCGACTAAATATATTGTCGGTCATTCCGATGTCATGATGGGCACTGCCACGGCGAACAGCCAGTATTGGCCAACGCTGCGTGAACACAGTTATTTAATGGGGCAGTGTACTTCGCCTGACGATGTTTATTTAGCCAGCCGGGGGTTACGTACTTTAGGTGTGCGTATGGCACAACATGAAAAAAATGCGCTCACTGTTGCTAATTGGTTAGCGACTCGTCCTGAAGTTGATCACCTGCGCCACCCAGCCTTTGAAACCTGTCCGGGTCATGAATTCTTTAAACGCGATTTCAGTGGCAGTAATGGTTTATTTTCATTTGTTTTAAAAGAGGGGGATTTAAAATCAGTGACCGCTTTGGTTGAGAATATGCGTTATTTTAAAATGGGCTTTTCGTGGGGCGGTTATGAGAGTCTAATTTTGGGCGTGTTTGGTATTGATAAAATACGAACGGTAACGAAGTGGGATGAAAGCAAGCCACTGATTCGCCTGCATGTTGGTTTAGAAAATGTAGATGATCTGATTGCTGATTTAGAAGCTGGATTTGAACGAATGAATAAAGCCTTAAATAAATAACCTTGAGGTAAATAAGAGATCAATATTACCCGCAGGTAACTAAGAGGCATTTCTCTTTTTCTCGCTTGCTGATACCTGCAAAGGCAAGATATGCGCAGCTTAACCAAGTGCGCCTATCTTGTTAAGAATACCAACAAATTGCCCCTTTTTTATGCTGCTTGGCACTATTCTTCACTGGTTAAATGAACTAACCTGTTATCGGCTAAATAGCCGTTATCAACAAATTGCAGCTTGTTATAACGGATCATTTCACGTAAACCATCCACATAGTCTTGACCGCGTTCTGAATATTTATCCAATGTATCTACTAATGCAAGACCGGATATTTTTTGATGCTTAGTACGCAGTTGTGCACGTACAGCGCGTAATTCATGATAAGCGTTATTAGTGTTGATATTAAGCATATAACCTTCAACGGACGCCAAGGGGCTATCAAAACGCGCTACGCCATAATTTCCCAGCGCTTTGCGTTGCAGCTTAGGTTTCATGCCGTCGCCGCTGAAATCCCATTGGCCAAAAAAAGCATTACCTTCATTTGCGAAACGGGAGGTACCCCAGCCACTTTCTTCGGCTGCCTGTGCGAGTGCAAGAGAGGGCGGTAAAATATCCACTTTATTCAATAAGGTATTGCGCATACTGGCGGTTATTAAGCTTCTTTTATTTTTGATCAGACGATATTTAAGGGCAACTTTTTTCAGTTCAGGTGAATTTAACGCAGCGTGTTTAACAATTTCTCGCTCACGGATAATATTTTCATTGGCCATTAAAATCAAGGGTGCCATCAGGCGAAAAAAGAGTGATTTTTTAGTTTCAACAGGGAGGTTCTGCGAATCTGTTTGCCAATTGTCTGTCATTTTTTCGAAGGTGATACGTGGTAATTCTCTTTGACCTTGTTTCCAATCTTCACTGCTGTACTGGTATTTATCAAATAAGAGATCCAACTCATGCAATGAAGTTATGCTCACCTCAAGGGGCTCTGCCGGCTGTGGTTTTATGTTATCCATGGTGTTTTTCTTTGGAATAACCCGGGTTTGATTTTGTGTTGAGCATCCGCTTAAAATGAGCGTTGTGATGAAAGCTAATACGCAGGTTATGCGGTAAAAGTTTTTTTTCATGTGGGCTGCTCCTAAGGATAATAGAGGATATATTTTGCTAATGCGCTTAATCCTTCAAACGGCTTGATTGTTATTTAAGTCATAATGACCAATTTTAGCAGGTATTTTCAAGCTGAGGCAGATTTTTATATTAGCTGTTCCTGAAGTGACGCCGAAAACACTGGAAAAGGTGCCCGTATTTTTGTGAAAAAAGTAAATTTTTTCCGCATCTATAGCAGGGCAAAGCAGGTCCCTTTCCTCCTTCTTAAGCATGGGGTTAATGTTTTCTCCGGGTGATGCACTGCTCGCTTCGCTTTCATCTTGTCACTCACGCCTGGATAAGAGTGTTGATCCGCGTCGTCCCTGTGGCACTAAAATATCAACAATGCTAAACGGGGCAGTGATTAATTGCTGTTGATAGCTCCGGGCTGATAACAAAAGCGGATCTCAATAGGGTGTTTTTTTGCTCAGGGTTATCCTTGTTTTGTTATTCAATGAGGGCATAATATGGCTATATTCAATAAACGGGAAGCGCACAGTGGAATTGCTACAACTTGAACATTTCGGAAAAATATTAAGGCTAGAGGGCTCCCTTGCCGGCTGGCAAGAGCTGTATTGGGGGGACAGTTTAGTCTCGCAGCTAAGCGCAACAGAAAACCGGGCGGCAAAATCGAGTCATCATTTTGAACTCTATAATCAAGTACCTCAGGCAGTAGAGTCTGAAGAGCAGCAACCAGCGATAAAATGTCAGCTTGCCATTGATTTAAGTTGGCAGCCCTTCGCTATTGAGTATCAGTTAATGATAGATGGCAGTGTCGTCGATCAGGGGAGTCGTAACAGTAAAGATATTGAGCAACAAGTTCCGATAAAAAAGGTGCAGGTTAAAAAGAAAGTTAGCTCCGTTGGACTGTTTTCATTAGCCATTAAACTCTTTAAAAGTGCCAAATTAGTTAAAGTTATCCTTGCCGGGGCGAGTCTGGCCGCCTACAGCTGGTTTTTCTCCTGGCAATTTGCGCTGTCATTAGTCGGCTGCCTGGTTTTTCATGAATATGGTCATATTCGTGCTATGCAGTATTTTTCCATGAAAACCAAGGGCATTTACCTGATCCCTTTTTTTGGCGGACTGGCTGTCAGCGATGATAAAATTAATACACGCTGGCAGGATGTGGTTATCTCCATTATGGGACCCACCTTTGGTTTATTGATGTCGATTGCCTCTCTGCTGCTTTATTGGTCTACGGATATTACTTTTTTTGCCGGACTCGCTGTTTTTAACAGCCTCTTAAACCTTTTTAACTTGCTGCCAATTTTACCACTGGATGGTGGGCACATTCTAAAAAGCATCTGCTTTTCAATCAATAGCAAGCTGGGATTAGTTGCCTGTCTGTTGGCTGCTGCGCTGGGCGTATTGGTCAGTTACAGTTTAGGTTTGGCATTATTAGGCTTTTTGTTATTGATTGGCAGTGTCGAAATCATGATCGAGTGGCGTGGTCGTCATCAAAGTCACCTGCTGCCACTGGATCGTTACGGACAAATTTTTTCAACGGCCTGGTATCTGTTAACCGTTGGCGCTTTTGTTGCTATCATTGTCTATTTTGCAGATTCGCCTGAACAGATCCTGGCTTTACCGATGAAAATATTAGGCAGCTAGTCATTGTCATTGAGTAAAGAGTCGATCTGTTTTTGTGCAGATCGACTTCTTTATTTCCTTATAAGTCGTGCAAAAATGCAAGCAGCGCCTGACGCCGGCTACTATCCAGTTTTAACAGGGCAGCTTTACTTGCCTGCGCTTCACCACCGTGCCAGAGCGCGGCTTCTAAAATGGTTCTGGCACGACCATCATGTAAAAAAGTAGCGTCAGGATCAACGCTCTGTGCCAAACCAATTCCCCATAGAGGAGGAGTTCGCCACTCTTTTGCCTGCGCCAAAAATTCAACCCGTATGTCACCATCAACTTTGTTACTGTGTTTATCAAAATCAGTTAAGTCTGTGCCCATATCGTGTAATAACAGATCACTGTAGGGGTAGATTTTTTGCTCGGACAGTTCACTAAACTGCTCACTTTTTTGGGTTGTATAACTTTCAGTGTGGCATTGCCCGCAGCCAATGTTATTGAAAATTTGTTTACCCTGTAAAACCTGTGGCGCATAAGCATTACGGCGTATCGGGACAGCGAGATGGTGAGTATAAAAAGTGACCTTATCAAGGATCCGCGTTGACACCTCAAATTCTTCCTGCGTATTGTTGTGATGACTGTTACCATTTTTTGCATTCAGGCACTCGAGTTGTGTGGCTAAACAGTTCTCAGAGGGGGCGAAATCACTGGTGATCCCCATATCTCCTAAAAAAGCGCCTGCCGTCTGCTGCCTTAAGCTCGGCTGTCCGGCTTTCCAGCCAAAACGACCTAAGGTGACGCCTTGCGCAGCTATTGACCAAACCTGGTTGGCTTTGCCGGAGATGCCATCGTGATTGGCATCATCAATATCCTGCTTGGCCAAAATATCTTGCTCATCAATCAGCGCCAGCAGACCCAGGCCAATCATCGCCGGGGCAACGCGGGCCGAGAGGACAGTATCTTGACCAATATCACAATGAGTGCCCTGTACACGCCAAACCGGCTCGCGCAGCTCAATGGCTTTGCCGTCGCTAAAGTTAACCCTGCTATAGCGATAACTCAGTTGCTGGCTTGCTTCATTTGTGACGCCAAAAACAGCTTTGTGCTGCAGTTGTCCGCCAATACAGGCATCGCCAACATTCGCCTGCAATGATTGTTCTATGCGCGCTGTTTGTGCCTTTGTCAGCTCACTTTTAGAGGCGCGAATTAACAGGGTGGAAAAGTCATTCCCTAATTGCCCATTTTCAGCTTGTGAAGCATGTCCTCGGCCATCACGGACATGACAATTTTGGCAGGCATTATTGTTAAACAAGGGACCTAACCCATCTTGAGAGCTTACAGAGCCTGCGCTTTGTGCCCAGGGCTCCTCAAAAAATTTATTGCCGCCGTTAAAGGTTAAAATATTTTTAGCCTCGCTCATATTAGCCGAATGCATAGAGAAGGCTGAGGACATTTTACTGTCCACGCTGGCTGTACCACCGGATAGATGCTGATTTTTATCCAGCGCGAAACCGTTACCGGAAAGCAGCATTGATAAGAGAAAAATATATTTTTTGGTCATAAATAGGGCAACTATAGTGAGTACATCTTATATAACCTTAAATTACTTGAAAATGCGGATTCCTGCTTCTTCAAGTAATTTGGGGTTAGTGGAATTGCTATAAATAAACTGCATTAATCATTAAGCAACACTCTGCTAACAGAAAATCAATGGATTTTCTGTTAATCCCCGTCACCGGAAATGATCAAAGCAGGTAAAGATAATAATGCCTGCACATTATTAAAGGCGAATTGTAAATCGACCAATTGATAGACGGCATTAATTGCAGCTGTGCGTTCCAGGGCCGTTTCGGGTTGACCTATTATTTGATCAAAGCGAATAGGATTATCAATGCGCTCGCCGGCATCAAAAACAATTTTCATGTTTTTTTCAATGTGATTGAGTTGCTCATCAAATTGCTTAAAAGTAGCCGGGTTTTGCTGGTGGATATAATCACCCAGGCTGGCGCCGCTGACATATTGACCTGCAGTATTTTGATAACCGCCGTAAAAGGCGTTACGGATACCTTGGAAATTATAATAAATAGCAAGATGGCTGAGATCGCTAAAGCAATCATGCTCTTGTTCGGGATCTAACCCATCTAATCCTTCATTCATGCGTGCGGAAGCCAATTCATCGGTTGCCATGCTTTTCATCGCAAATAACATGTAACGAATCCCGTCATCGGAAGCTAAAAAGTTATAAGCCAGCGTGCCTTGCTGCTTGCTTGCAGTTGTACTCCACTCATTAGACATAGCCGTTAAATCCTCAACCAATAATTGGCTGGCGGCTTGTAGATAGGCGCGTCTGCGGTCACAGTTGTTGGCGCTGCATTTTTCACTGAGATCTGTCTGAAAATCATTGACCTTACGTTGTCCGGCGCCGGCCTTGGTACCATTAAGATCCTGCCCCCAAAGTAAAAACTCTATAGCATGAAAACCTGTTGTGACATTGGCTTCGCCTCCCATGCCATTTCGAGCAATTAAATAATCCGTGGTAATAGCCGGGCCATTTTTTTGATTAATAATACCGGCGTTAGCATTGCCTTGAACACAATCGATCGCTTGCTCATCTAAGGGCCAGGCATTCACTTGTCCTTCCCAATCATCAACGCTTGCCGGTCCGCCATCTTTATCCAGTCCTGCGGTAATGGTGATATCTGTATCCCAACGCATGATTTCTGTTTGCTGGTAGGGGATACGCGCTGATTTATAGGCGGCCTGGGCTTGCAGCAATCCTTCTTCGCTTGGGCTTGCCAGCAATTCCCGTACTTTATTTTGCAGGTTTAACGCGCTGTTAAGTGAGTCTTCATAAGCCGCATGGGCCATTTTGACATAGTTGGCTTTGACCTCATATTCACTGACCTGTGCCGCGCTCGCGCTACGGTGCTCGGTTTTATCTGCAAATGCAGCCAAGGCTGCTGAGCAGGAAAGCGTCAGCATGACTGTGGTGATTAGATTTTTTGTTAGCATAAAGTTAATACCCTGTTGATTCAATGTTTGAATGCGAATAATATTGATTATCATTATCGAAGGCAAGCGCTTTTTTTGGGGGGACTAGATTGTGTGGGAAGAGTTAGAAGGTTTTATAAAGCCGCTGTTTTTTATATTCGATCCTAACAAAAGGGTTTACTGGTTATATCTGTTATCGAGTTTAATCCTGGCGGTATGGTTTTATGGCGCGTGTATTTTTAAAAAGCAGCACTGGATTAATGCCTCATCACTGGTTGATTTAGTGTGGCTTTTTGTCAATCAAGGGGTGACAAAACTATTGATCGTACCGATCTTCGCGATGCAGGTAAGTTTTATTTTATGGCTTAATCACATTGTTCAACAGCAGATTGGAGAAGGAAACTGGTTTGATGTAAATGATGCCTATTTATCATTAGGTTTTGCATTTTCATTATTTATCAGCCATGATTTTTCAAAATATTTGATCCATTTAAGCTTCCATAAAGTGCCATTTCTGTGGCGTTTTCATGCTGTACATCATAGCGCAACAAGCATGACACCTTTAACGCTATACCGTATTCATCCTATTGAATACGGTATCAATGCGGTGCGCGGCCTGATAGTAAACGTATCTGTCAGTGTTTTTTTTATTTTTATCTTTAGCAATAATATTACAGTATTTGATCTGCTCGGGGTTAATTTATTTGTTTTTTTATTTAATGTGGCAGGCAGTAATTTACGCCATAGTCATATTTGGCTGGGATTTGGCAAGTGGGAGAAGTTCTTTATCAGCCCCGCCCAACACCAAATTCATCACAGTGCCCAAGTTAAGCACTTTAATAAAAATTTTGGTTCTACCCTGGCTATTTGGGATGCGCTGTTTAATACTTTATTGTTAAGTAAAAATGAGCAGGTTAGCATTTTTGGTGTTGATCAAAAATTGAAAAACAGGCAAACATTAAAGCAACAGTGGTCGGGAATTGTCCACTAAGGCAGATCTGTATCATTGCCTGCCGTTTGGTGTGATCACAACAAGCATATGATTTGCCATTGCCGGAAAAATAAAAAAAGCGCCACCCGGCGCTTTTTTTACACTCTAGGAGTGATAGCATTTCGCATTATGTGCAGGTCAGTGTTTCGAGTCAAAATAAAGACCTTAGCATCATTCATTTCTCCTGCACACTTTAGACTCTATGCGAATTGCTATTTATTTTTGAATTGTTAAGCCAGGTGTAAATACCGATACTCGACGGTTTAATGCTCGTCCTTCTTTGGTTGCATTACTTGCCTTTGGCTCAAGTTCGCCGCGACCACTTTCCTTGACGCGGCTTTTATCAATATTAAAGTGAGCTGCTAAGTAATCAGCAACTAATGCTGCACGCTGCTCAGATAACTTTTGATTGTAAGCTGCTGGTCCGCTGCTATCACTATGGCCGACAACTATTAACTCTACTTCCGGGTATTTGATGAGATGCTGCGCAATGGGCTCTAATTGTTCCAAATATTGTGGCTCTAACTGAGCACTATTGAACGCAAAGGGTAATTCAACGGTCAGCGGCTCAACGCTGATCATTTTTTCTTGTTGCGCAGCCTTTACAACAGCGGGTTCAGCAGCAACCATCGCTACTGGCTCAGATCCTCCCCAGCTATAAACTATGCTGGCACCATAAAAATGCGTATCCCAGTTAGTATTGACCCCTGAATCTTTAAGTTCTAGATCATGATAGTATTGATACTCAAGGCGTGCAGAGACGTTTTTATTGAAAAAGTATTCAACACCAGCACCCGTAGTCGCAATCAGCCCTCTATCGCTAGCTGCACGGATTTGATCTTTACCATCCGCAAAGTAGTAAAATCCACCGGCCTTAGCGAAAACCGCAAGGTCATCTGTTGCGTGCCAGGTGAATTTACTGACAAGATCGATACCTTGTTGTTCAACGGAGTTATTCTTTGTAATCTCAGTTTCACCCAGGTAGGTGTAACCCGTTTCAACAGCAAACCATGATGAGTAGTTGTAACCTGCAAAAACACCGCCCGCAATATCATCTTGATCTTGATTATTTTCCTTCCATTTATTATTTGCAAAATCGCTGTAGTGAGCGCCACCCAAACGGGCACCCACATACCAAGGGTTTTCAGTCAGCTCAGATGCTGCAGTTGCTGCACCTGAGACCAGTAATGCCAATGGCAGTATGTAATTCATTCTAGACATAGTTATATTCCTTTAGTTATTTATAGTTTTTATAGTTTTTTTGTAATTGCTTCTACAGTTTTTAGAAGCCTTTGGGCATTTTCACCACTTTATTTTTGCCTACTTGTGTCGCGCTCCTCTCACTTTTTGGTGTAATTGCCTGATAGTAAATCAATAATACTGTATAGCAAATTTAATGTTGGATAATTATATTTGCTCAGTAAAACTCACCATACAAGCGCCAACACTTTTTAGTTCTGTCAATCCATTCCTAAAAAGCCACCGGTTTGATGAGCCCAAAGCTGCGCATAAATACCCTGACCTTGAATCAGTTCCTGGTGCGTACCCTGTTCAACTATCTTACCTTCATCCAGAACAATCAACCTATCCATCGCGGCGATGGTGGACAAGCGATGAGCAATGGCAATCACTGTTTTGCCCTGCATCAATTTATACAAACTTTCATTGATGGCAGCCTCGACTTCCGAGTCCAGTGCAGATGTTGCTTCATCTAAAACAAGAATGGGCGCATCTTTGAGTAACACGCGGGCAATGGCAATACGTTGGCGTTGTCCGCCGGAAAGTTTGACGCCACGTTCTCCCACCTGCGCATCATAACCTGTATTGCCGGTATTATCAGTTAAACCCAAAATAAATTCATGTGCCTGGGCCTGCTTGGTGGCTTTGATCATATCCTCTTCAGTGGCATCCGGCCGCCCGTAAAGAATGTTTTCACGAATGGAGCGGTGCAGTAAAGAGGTATCTTGGGTGACCATGCCGATTTTAAAACGTAAACTTTCCTGCTGAACATCGTTAATGTTCTGCCCGTCTATGATAATTCGGCCTTTTTCAACATCATAAAAACGCAGCAGTAAGTTTACTAAGGTAGATTTTCCTGCGCCGGAGCGTCCCACTAAACCGACTTTTTCACCTGCTTTTATATGCAGATTTAAATCAGTGAGAACGCCTTTTTGTTCACCATAATGAAAACTGACATTATCAAAATGTATTGCCCCCTGGTTAACCACCAGAGGTTTTGCACCTTTTTTATCTTCTATAATATTGGGTTTAGCAAGCGTTGACATGCCGTCGGTAACCGTGCCGATATTCTCAAAGAGAGAGCTTATTTCCCACATTATCCATTGCGACATGCCATTTAAACGCAGCGCTAAGCTGATTGCGATCGCAATTGCGCCGACAGTGATTGCACTTTGCATCCATAATCCTATTGCCAGTGCCGTGATAACAAAGGCTAAAATATAATTTGAAACCTGCACGCTGACATTAATGCCGGTGACTAAACGCATCTGCCGATACACTGTATCTAAAAAGCTTTTCATGCCCTGTTTTGCGTAGGCGGACTCTGCATCCGTATGGGCAAAGAGTTTCACCGTTGATATATTCGTATAACTATCAACAATACGACCCGTCATAGTAGATCGTGCATCGGCCTGTTCAGTGGCTATTTTTCTTAATCTCGGGAGAAAATGAGTTTGCAGCGTGATATAAATGACTAACCAGATAAGCATTGGAATCGCCAGACGAATATCGGCTTTGGCGAGCATCACCACCATAGAAATAAAATACACTGTGATATAAACCATTACATCGAGCAGTTTCATGACCGTTTCCCGAACGGCTAATGCTGTCTGCATCACCTTAGTGGCAATACGGCCTGCAAAATCATCCTGGTAAAATGAGATACTTTGCTTGAGCAGATAACGGTGGGCGAACCAACGAATAGACATCGGGTAGTTACCGAGTAAAACCTGATGCACAACTAATGAATGGAAGAGAATGAGTAACGGGATAATCACCAGTACCATAATTGACATCGCCACTAATGTTGCGCTTTCATCCGCTAATAAGGTTTCCGGATTTTTAGTGATTAACCAGTCAACGAGCTGTCCCATAAAACCAAATAATTGCACCTCAAGAATGGCTAACAAAGCGGTTAAAACCGTCATTAATACCAGCGGTATTTTGTAACCATTTGTATAATAAAGACAAAAAGCCAGGAGTGTATTGGGGGGCTGTTTGGGCTCCGCGTCATTAAGTGCGGGGACTATTTTTTCGAAAAAGTTAAACATCTGGTTACCTTATGGTTTTTCTATACTCTGCAACTTACCAATTTGTTGTTTTAAAAATCAGAAAAACAGTCAGTGAAATGAGTGGCGCTTGAGTTTACACTAAGTGCAGCTTATAAGTACCAAGATCAGTGTTTTCAATCGGATTTTATAACATTTTTTTTACATGAAAACGCATCATTTATGGTTGAATTTAATACTAATCGCTTTGTAGAGACACAAAAACAACAGCAAATTATTATCCAGCAGGTACAATCGGATATTTTACACCAAGCCAAAGCGCTGGAAGATGATTTATTAAAAAATAAGCAGCAGCAAGATGCAAAAATCAAAGCGTTAAGCTTATAACAATAAAAATGAGAAGGTTAGGGTAAGTATGTCAGAGATAAATTTTGATTGGTTAAATCAATTACCGAAAGTTGAATTACACCTGCATTTAGAGGGCAGTTTAGAGCCTGAGTTGATGTTTGCACTGGCAGAACGTAATCAGGTGAATATCCCTTTTCAGTCGCTTGAGCAGGTCAGGGAAGCCTATCAATTTAATAATCTGCAGGATTTTTTAGATATTTATTATCAAGGCGCAGAGGTATTAATGGTTGAGCAGGACTTTTATGATTTGACCTGGGCTTATTTATTGAAATGTGAGCAACAAAATGTCCTGCATGTTGAGCCATTTTTTGATCCGCAAACCCATACGGCCCGCGGTATTGATTTTTCAACCGTTATCAATGGGATAAACCGCGCCTTAGTGGACGGAAAGCATAAATTAGGTATCAGCAGTGAATTAATACTGTGTTTTTTACGCCATCTTAGCGAGGATGATGCCTTTATTACTTTACAGCAGGCGATTCCCCATTTAGATAAAATTAAGGCAGTCGGTTTAGACAGTTCCGAGCAGGGGCATCCGCCGGAAAAATTCAGTCGGGTATTTGCCAGGGCGCGCGAACTGGGGTTGTTAACTGTGGCTCATGCCGGTGAGGAGGGGCCTGCAGAGTATATCTGGACTGCGCTTAATGATTTACAGGTATCACGTGTTGATCATGGTGTGAGCGCCATTTTTGATCAGGCGCTGATGGAGTATTTAATATCAGCTGAGATACCGCTAACGGTTTGCCCCTTATCCAATACCAAGTTGAAAGTATTTGCCGATATGTCTGAACATACTATTTTAGAGATGCTGGAACGCGGCGTATGCGTGACGGTCAATTCCGATGATCCCGCCTATTTCGGCGGTTATATGACCGAAAACTTTGTCGCCTTAGCCGATGCATTAGGCATGACAAAAGCACAAGCAAAACGCTTGGTGAACAATAGCATTAAGGGCAGTTTTACATCGCTTGAGAATAAACACAAACTGCAGCAGCAACTGGCTGATTATGTTTAAGGATCATGCGCTTATCTGGTGTTTGGCAGCGCTGTAATCAGCGCTGCTGTTGAGTATTTACGTCAATAGCGCGCAGCCCATAAGCTTCATAACCTGAATAGTCTCTCCTCTCAACTTGCTGATTCCTGCATCTTAATGTAGATTAAGCGCGCTGAACCTGATGTTTTTGATGACAGCTTGGCGTTTAATGGATTAGATTGAAAGTAACAGTTAGATCAAACAGAGGCGGATAAAACTACCTAAAAAAGGCAAATAATGAAGCAAAAACGTCCTGCAATTTTTCACCTCGATTTTCTGCGCTTTATCGCTTCATTTGCGGTGATCGCCATTCATGTTTTGGGGCCTTTCCGCTATCTCTATGGCGACATCCCTGACTCGGACTGGTTAGCTGCAATGGGGATTAATAGCGCCACTCGTTGGGCGGTACCGGTTTTTATAATGATCAGTGGTGCATTATTACTTTCAAGCGATGCTGATTTTAACTGCGAGCATTATCTCAGGAAACGTTTATCAAAAGTCGCCATTCCCTTTATAGGCTGGAGTTTGATTTATGCCTTTGTTGGTGGTTTTGTTGAGGGCAGTTGGTCAAGTATCGCCACCCTGAAAATAATTGAAAACTCACCCAATGAACCCGTTTGGTATCATTTGTGGTTTTTTTATGATTTTATTCCTTTATATTTTGTGATTCCTTTCTTAATTCCCTTATTAAAAAAAATCAGCCCAGAATTGATTAAACTCGCTGTTTTTACCTGGCTGCTGCTGTTTTTAATGAACTGGTTAAAAGTAGAAAGCTTTTTACGGCAAAATCTTATCTTATATACGGGTTACTTGATTCTTGGCTGGTACCTGATTAATCGTGATAACGCCAAGGAACTCAAATATTGGTTGATTGGCGGTGTTTCTATGCTGCTGCTGAACTTTTTTGGATCCTGGCAGTTAGCGGTTGAGAGCGGTAAATACAGCAGTTTTTATATGGGTTACAAAACCTTAAATACGGTATTAATCGCGAGCATGTTGTTTGTGCTTGCACAAAGCTATGCGGATAAAATCCAGGGTAAGCTGCGTATGCTGATCTCTGTTATTGCAAAATATAGCCTGGGTATTTATTTGTTACATCCCTTATTACTGATCCCGGTGCGTAATTTAGACAATGGTTATTACGCCTGGTTTGGCTCAAATTGGCTGGCGATTCCTATTATTACCCTGCTGGTCATGTTTCTGTCACTTTTTTGCACCATGTTATTGGTGAAAATTCCGATTTTTAAGCGTTTAGTACCTTAATAACAAATGCATTAAAAAACAGGTGCTGGTTAAAATGAATGCACTCTGCTAGCAATCACTATCTATAAAATTTAAAATTAACGGGGCCTGATAAAAGTACTGTTCTAGCAGGCCTTTTTATTGCTCTATTGTCAGTCTTTTTTTAACTAAGGTTTTGTAAATGAAACATTTTTTTGGTATTTTTTTACGCGGATTGGCAATGGGAGCGGCAGATGTTGTCCCCGGTGTTTCCGGAGGGACAATTGCATTTATTACGGGTATTTATTCTGAGTTATTACACAGTCTCAGCCGTTTTAATCTGCAGTTTATTGTAACATTAAAAAATCAAGGGATTAAAGCTGCATGGCAGCATATCAACGGATATTTTTTAATGAGTCTGGGATTAGGCATTATCGTCAGTATCCTCTCGCTAGCGCGACTGGTGACATATTTGTTAGACTCCCACCCCTTATTAGTCTGGTCTTTTTTCTTTGGTCTTATTCTTGCCTCCAGTATTTTTGTATTACGGCAAATACAGGGGTGGACACTGGGAGGTGTTATCTTGCTGGTTGCAGGCATTTTGTTAGCGGTTGCAATAGGGCAGCTGCGTCCTGCAGAAGTCGTCGCAAGTAATGCTTATATATTTATGGCGGGTGCGATTGCGATATGCGCAATGATATTGCCGGGTATTTCAGGGAGTTTTATTCTTTTACTACTGGGCGTTTATAGCCACGTATTAGGTGCAGTCAAGGCTCTGGATGTGACAACGCTGGCGTTATTTGGCAGTGGTTGTGTTGTCGGTTTATTGAGTTTCGTGAGGATTTTGACCTGGTTACTGGATCATTATCATCAGCGTGTTATTGCGCTGTTGGCGGGATTTATTGCCGGATCTTTATATCTGGTGTGGCCCTGGAAAGAGGTTTTATCTGTGTACACCGACTCTCACGGGATTGAAAAACCACTGACTCAAGCGAATATTCTGCCGGCTAAGTTTGAGCTGCTCACCGGTCACTCCTCACAGCTTTTTGCCTGTATATTGTTAATGTTCGCAGGTTTGCTGGTGGTTTTTGCACTGGAAAAATTTGGAGAGAAAAAAGCCTAAATAAGGCTTCAAAAGTTAAAAGGCGGCTAAATTAATTTGACCGCCTTTTTATTAAACTTTAGTGAGTTGTTTAGCTAAAATAAATGCTGATTTAACCATAGGTGGCAGGCGATGCCGGCTGCATAACCAAGTAATATAACCGGTGACCAGCGTAAGTGTCCGACAAAAGTATAACTGCCGCGCGCATGTCCCATCAGTGCAACCCCCGCTGCCGATCCGATGGATAACAAACTGCCACCGATACCAGCGGTTAATGTCACCAATAGCCATTGCCCCAAAGCCATATCCGGCTGCATGGTTAAAACAGCAAACATAACCGGGATGTTGTCGATAACCGCACTCAATAACCCCACGGCAATATTGGCATAAGTTGGATCCCACTGGGTATAGAGAAGACTCGAGACCAGTTCAAGATAACCTATATATCCCAGGCCACCGACACACATCACCACGCCATAAAAGAATAACAGTGTATCCCATTCGGCTTGAGCGATACGGTTAAACACATCAAAAGGCACAACATTGCCCAGATCATGCAATCTTTTATCGTCGCCAATGGCAATGGCGCAGGCTCTTTTTTTGGCGAGACTCGAGGCCAGTGTTTGGCGTAAAAAATAGCCAAAAAATTGCAGATATCCTAACCCCATCATCATGCCCAATACAGGGGGAAGATTAAATAAACTAAAACTCGCAACAGCCGTTGAAATAGTAAATAGAAACAGTGCGATGATCCGTTTTGCGCCGCGTTTTACCTCAACTCGCTCTGACATGTCACTGATTGGGCCCTTACCAATAAAAAATGACATGATTAATGCCGGGATTATAAAACTTATCAGAGAGGGGATAAATAGGACTAAAAATTGATCAAATCTTACCAGTCCTTTTTGCCAAACCATCAGTGTGGTTATATCACCAAAGGGGCTGAATGCACCCCCTGCATTGGCTGCCACCACTATGTTGATACAAGCAAGATTGATAAACTGTTTTTTCCCGGGAGCCACTTTGATAACCACAGCGCACATCAGCAATGCCGTGGTTAAATTGTCGGCAATAGGAGAAATGAAAAAGGCCAATACGCCGGTAAGCCAGAATAAACTGCGATAGGATAAACGTTTATGGACTATCCAACTGCGCAGGGCATCAAATAAACGGCGCTCTTCCATGGCGTTGATATAGGTCATGGCGACTAATAAAAACAGCAATAATTCGGCATATTCGAGAAGGTTATGACGAAATGTCAGCTGCACCGTTTCAGCATCACCGGTGCCGTAAGCGTGCCAGCCAATTGCCAGCCAAATTAAACCAGCAGCAACTAATACGGGTTTTGATTTTCGCAGTTGCAGAACTTCTT
>DATBNI010000136.1:0-9773 GCA_036554425.1 Psychromonas sp. | reverse complement strand
ACTGTTTGCAGCGATCAAGTAAAACTGGCCATGTATTTATATGTTTGTAAGTCATTTAGGGGCACAAACCGCCTTAGATCTTTTGCTCTATTTATCTGTTGAAACACTCCTATTTACACTCGCTTTCTCCCAATACCGAGCGTGAAGGGCTATCTATCTTTTAATTATATAGGTTATAACGGCTAAGCCTCTCTTGTTTAAACAAGAGAGGCTTAGCCTCCTTTGCCGAACTTAAAGACGTAAAGTCGTGTGCTTATCAAACAGTGAACATTGTTTGGGATCAAATTGAAGTGAAATATCATCTCCAACAACAACATCCAGTTCACTTGATACTCTGTGTGACAGCTGGTGACCGGATGCGAGTTTGGTCCACAGCAAAGTATCAGCGCCCATTGGTTCACACAGTTCAATGACGCCCTTGTTCCCCGAGTGAGCAGTTTGGTTATGGCAACCTAAATGCTCGGGCCGAACTCCCAGAATAACTTTTTGACCAGCTTGAGCAGCAGCCTTAAAGTCGTAGTCGCTCATATCGATTTGCATCTCATCAGAGGTGAAATAAATCTGCTTGTCCACTAATGACAATTCCCCCTCAATACAGTTCATCGCCGGGGATCCCAAGAAAGTTGCAACAAAAAGGTTTTCCGGTTTATTGTAAATTGTGTTGGGGGTATCCAGCTGCTGGATAATCCCGTCTTTCATAACCGCAATGCGATCCGCCAAGGTGAGCGCTTCAATTTGATCGTGTGTGACGTAAATCATGGTTGATTGCAAAGCTCTGTGCAGTTTTTTGATTTCCAACCTCAATTCCGCGCGTAATTTTGCATCCAGATTAGACAGAGGTTCATCAAATAGATAAATATCGGCATCACGCACTAAAGCTCGCCCTATCGCTACACGCTGGCGCTGACCACCGGATAACGCAGAAGGCTTACGGTCCAACAAACTTTCTAACTGCAGCAATTTGGCTGCCCATGACACTTTTTCCTTGATAATGTCTTTATCTACCCCCGCAATTCGAAGACCGAAGGACATGTTTTTATGGACCGACATGGTTGGATATAAAGCATAGGATTGGAATACCATGCCAATTCCGCGATCTTTAGGATCAGTCCAGGTTACGTCCTTACCGTCGAAAGAAATTGTGCCTCCGCTTGTATCAATGAGACCGCCTATTGCATTAAGTAAGGTAGACTTACCGCAACCTGAGGGTCCAAGAAGCACCAAGAACTCTCCATCTTTTATATGCAGATCCAGTTGTTTAACAACCTTAGTGTTCTCGTAACTGATGTCGACCTTATTAATATTAACTACACCCATAACTTATCCTTTTACTGCTCCAGAGGCTATGCCTCTTACAAACCAACGCCCGGAGGCAACATAAATAACAAGAGGTACCAACGACGTTAAGATTGTCGCCGCCATATTGACGTTATAAGCACGCTCACCTGTTGTTGTATTAACGATATTATTGAGTTGAACCGTCATCGGCAGGTTATCGTTACCCGCGAATACCAATCCAATTAAAAAATCATTCCAAATATTGGTTACCTGCATGATCACAGCAACAATCACAATGGGTACCGACATAGGAAAAATGATAAAAAAGAAGACTTTAAAAAATCCTGCACCGTCGATACGGGCAGCATTGAATAACTCTTGCGGCAAGCCGCTGTAGTAATTTCTAAAGAGCAAAGTCATAATAGGCATGCCAAAGATGACATGTGAAAGCACGACTCCGGACAAGGTTCCATAGATACCGATATCGGCATAGACACGAATCAAAGGATAGATAAAGACTTGGTATGGAATGAACGCGCCTAATAATAGACAAGCAAAGAGTATGTTTGCCCCTTTAATTTTCCAGAAAGAAAGCGCATAACCGTTAATGGCGCCGAGCATAACCGAAATAAAAACGCTGGGAATTAGAATTTTTACTGAATTCCAAAAGCCTACCTGCAAACCATTGCACTCAAGTCCTGTACAGGCACTACTCCAGGCGATACTCCAGGCATCAAAGCTAAAGCTTTGCGGCAGGGAAAAAATTGAACTACTTCTAATATCATCCAATTCTTTAAATGAAGTGGTCAACATGACGTAGAGCGGCAACAAGAAAAAGAGGGCGGTAATAATCAAAAATCCATATATGCCGACACGTCCCCATCGGGTTTTCACTGACCTATGTTGATTTATACGGGTCTTTGCGTTTAATGTAGAAGTGAGAGTTGTCATATACTTACCTGCTCTTCTTAATGTAATTGGAATAGATAAAGGGTGCAATCAAACACAATACGGTAGTGAGCAGTACCGTTGATGCGGCAGTCGCAATACCAATATTGCCACGCTCAAACAGATTATCCATAATGAATTTAGCCGGCACTTCACTGGCAATACCCGGCCCCCCCATCGTCATCGCAACCACGACGTCGTACATTTTAATAATACTGATAGAAAGCAAAACGACTGTGGTGATGATCATCGGACGCAGCATCGGCAGAATAATACTTAAGTAAACACGCCAGGTAGGGATGCCATCTATTTTGGTCGCTTTCCAGAGATCTTCATCAATGCCGCGTAAACCCGCCAACAATAAAGCCATCACCAGACCTGATCCTTGCCAAACAGCGGCAATGACAACGGTATATAAGACCATGTTCGGATTGACTATCCAGTCGAAAGTGAACGTTTCCCATCCGAGGTTACGCATAGTGCTTTGGATGCCAAGTTGAGGATTAAAAATCCATTGCCACACTAAGCCTGTCACAATAAATGACATGGCATAAGGGAATAAAAACACGGTGCGAAAAAAACTCTCTGCTTTGATTTTCTGATCAATAAAAACCGATAGTAAAAATCCTAATACAAAACAGATAATCAAGAAAAGAAACGCGATAATGACCAAATTTTCTAACGACGTTACCCAACGAGAGGTTTCAAAAAGCCGCTCGTATTGTGCAAAACCCACAAAGTCATATTTAGGCAGTATTCTTGAACTGGTCAATGATAAACGCACCGACCAAAACATAGTGCCCATATAAGCAATAAAGACGGTAAGTGCCATTGGGATTACTGCAATGTACGCCAACATATTTCGTTGAATATGCCGCCGAACTCTGAGCCATTCCATATTAATTCTCCATTAAAATGATAAAAATGGGAGTCCTTAGACAGGACCCCTAGCATTATTAGTCTCTAAGCGAATGAGCCAATATGGTCACCGCTTGGTCGGTCGTCATATTCTGACCATTCCATACCTCTGTAATGGCATCTTTGAGAGTGCCGTAACGGTATTCCTCCATAAGCATCGAACCGTCTGGAATTTGCCGTTCTGCCACTCTCAGAATGGCAGCCCCTTTTTGAGCACATACATCCATTGCAGAAACGTCGATATCGGTGCGAACTGGAATAGAGCCTTTGAGGTTATTAAACGCAATTTGAGTGGCAGGTGAAAGCATGCTCTTGACCAAATTTTGCTGAGCTGCGACCTGCTGTTTATCGTCAGTTTTAGGGAAGACAAACACATCCCCACCGACAATATATAAGGAGTCATCACCCAATCCGGGAAAGCAGCCGTAATCTATATCAGCGACTTTATTTGCCTGGGTAAACTCACCCTTTGCCCAATCCCCCATTACCTGAATTCCGGCTTTATTGTTAATCACCAGAGAAGTGGTATCGTTCCAGTTTCGACCCGGCGAGCCCGCATCAACATAAGGCTTCAGTTTCAGGAAAGTATCTACGACATTGCGGAATGCTTCAGAATTGAGCGTTTTTTCATCACGCTTGCCCAGCACATCCATATAAATTTGTTTACCCCCTATATTGCTCAGCACAGTGGCGAACAGGAGATTTTCCTGCCATTCCTGACCACCTAGTGCCAGCGGGATATAGCCAGCGGCTTTGAGCTTATCAAGTGCTGCGAATAATTCTTGTGCCGTTTGAGGCTCTTTCTCAATACCGGATTTTTCGAAGGCTTTTTTTGAATACCAGAACCAACCAGGCATATGAATATTGACCGGAGCTGCATAAAAATGACCATCAACCTTAATGGCATTTAAGGTGGGTTGAGGAAGGATGTCATCCCAATTGTTTGCCAGTGCAACTTTATCAATATTATTAAGCATGCCCTCAGCTATCAGTTCACGATATTGCTGAGACGTATTAAATAAAGCGGCAGTCGGAGGAGATCCACCAATCATTCTGTTGATTGCCGCAGAACGAGCATTTGATCCGCCCGCGACTGCACTGTCCTTCCATTTGCCTCCTTTTGCTTCGTATGAGTCAGCCAAAACCTTAATCGCCGCCGACTCACCTCCTGAAGTCCACCAATGCATCACTTCCGCTTCTTCTTTTGCTATTGTCGCGGTAGAAAGAGTGGCAATCGCCATTGCCAAGGTCAATTTTTTCATCATATTACATTACCCTTATTAATTTAATCATTCGGCCAAAAACAAAACGGAACCGATTCCGTTTAAGTACTTTACAGAATTATTTCAGCGGATGCTGGCAGAAAGTCAGGGAATGTGAAACAGATCATGGTTTATTATAAATACGGCTTTACTTGCAATAAAGAGTATTAAAAGGCGCAATAAATACATATTATAGATAAAATATAGGAAAAAATAACATTAATTCATTGGGATAATTATATATGGCTACTATAAAAGATGTCGCTAAACTTGCAGGTGTTGGTGTTGGAACTGTTTCCAGAAGCATGTCCGTTAATCAGTCTGTTTCTGATAAGTCTCGTCAGAAAATCAAAGTTGCAATGGAAGCGTTGAATTATCGTCCTAACAGCATGGCACGTTCTCTCTCATCTAAAAAATCCAATATCATTGGACTTTGGGTACCCTCTTTTTCTGGATCCTTTCATCGTAAAATGCTGCAAACAATAGAAGAAGAGTTACGTCAAAAAGGTAAACATATCATTCTCGCTAACGCTGAAGGTGCGAACACAGATGAAGAGAGAATCAAATGTTTGGATTACTTGATCGAAAGGGATTGTGATGGAATATTAATGTCTTGCCCTGAATTGTCCCTGGTCGAATTGGCCAAAATAGCATCTCGCTACCCCAACATACTCTTTTTAAACAGAAGCCTTCCTGAGCCCAATAAGAATTTTTTTAGTATTAATCACTATGCCGGAGGAAGGTTAGCGGCAGAGCACTTAGTCGGACTGGGGCATACAGAGTTTGCGATAATTACGGGACGAATGAGTGCACAAGATGCCCAAAATAGACATCAGGGGTTTATAGATTATCTGTTAGAAAAAGGCATAACAGTTGATCCTGAATTAATTATATTTGGCGGATATAAATTTACTCAGGGCACGCTAGCCGTCAAAGAACTGTTGGGAAAAAACAAGCCTTTTTCAGCACTATTTTGTGGCAACGATAAAAGTGCAATGGCGGCTATTTCAATACTGCACAGTAAGGGTATACAAGTAGGGAAAGAGGTTTCCGTTGTTGGCTACGATGATATCGATATTGCAGCCTACACAGCACCGGCACTGACTAGCGTACATGCCCCGATAGAATCTCTATCCAGAAACGCCTGTCATAAAATATTAAACCTTTGCTACGGCGAAAACCTACCGGTAGAAACGCAATTTGAACCCCATCTTGTTGTTCGAAAGTCCAGTCATTCAGTTAATACTATAAAAAAATAAGGTGATTTGATGTCAAAATTTATTGAAGGCGGGCAGCGCTTTCTCCTCTCAGACCCGGCTTTTGCTCCAAACTCCGCAAGTTATTTATGGAACCAGAAGATGATGATTCATATGAATTGTCAGGGATACGCAGTGGCTCAATATATGAACCCTGAACCGCAAAAATATGCCCATGTCCCCAGCTTGGCTGCACGTAGTTTTATGCAACCGGAGCAGCCTTATTTCTCTCATCATCCCGGCCGTTTTTTTTATATCAGGGACGATGAAACAGGCGAACTTTTCTCGGCACCCTACGCGCCAGTGAAGGGGAAACTTGATAAGTATGAGTATAAACCCGGATTAAGTGACATCCAGTGGAAGGTAGAAAAATTGGGGATTGAGGTAGAAATAACACTGACTCTCAGCGCCAGTCATGCTGTCGAGCTCTGGAAGGCAAAGGTCAAAAATCTCACGCCAGACGCAAGAAAAATCTCGCTGGTTCCTTATTTTCCGGTGGGCTATATGTCATGGATGAACATGGGCGGTCACTTTGATGACAAGCTCAATGCAATCATCTGTACATCAATCACGCCCTATCAAAAAGTCGAAGACTACCCAAAGAACAAGCAGCTGAAAGACATGACCTACCTGATCTCAGATCGTACTCCCGATCACTACGAAATTAGGATGGAAGCGTTCGAAGGTCAAGGCGGATTGCACGCCCCCTCAGCTTTGCAGGATGGCAAACATCTCCAGGATTCAGATTCAAGCTACGAAATGCCGGTTTGCGCAATGCAGTACTGCCTGGAGCTTGAAGGTAATGCAGAGGAAGAAATCAATTTAGCCTTTGGACCGGCGCTAAACAAAGACGAAGTGAAAGAGATAAAAGAGTCATTATTTGAAGGCAATAAAACTCAATACGCAAGTGAATATAAAGATTATATTCACTCGGGTCAGGGGGTGCTTCATATCGAAACTGAAGATGACACCTTGAACCATTTCGTTAATCACTGGTTGCCAAGGCAGGTTTTCTACCATGGGGACACTAACCGCCTCAGCACGGATCCGCAGACCCGAAACTACCTGCAAGATGGCATGGGCATGGCGTTTGTAAACAGTAATACGACCAAAAAGGTCATTCTTACTGCCCTTGCACAGCAGCATATTGATGGCGAAATGCCCGATGGTATCCTAATCACACCGGAGAGTGAGTTGAAGTACATCAATCAGGTCCCCCACACAGACCACGGAGTGTGGCTAACGCTGATATTGCAGGCCTATCTCAATGAGACCAACGACTTTGATATTCTAAATACTCAGATTGGCTGGCAGGACAGCAATCAAACAGACACAATCCTCGAGCATATGAACCGCGCGATGGTGTTTATGAGCAGCGCACGTGATGCACGCGGCCTGCCTTTTATCGCCCAGGGTGACTGGTGTGATCCGATGAATATGGTCGGCTACAAAGGCAAGGGGGTATCGGGCTGGCTGGCACAAGCTCTGAGCTTCACCCTGCAGCTGTGGATTGAGATCAGCCAGGAATATAACCAACCTAACAAAGTGACTGAGTTTCGTGCAACAATCGATGAGCTGAAAGAGATCATCAACAATTACCTTTGGAAAGGCGATTGGTATGCCCGGGGAATCACCGACGATGGCATCACCTTTGGCATACCGGAGGACAAGGAAGGGCGAATTTTCCTTAATACCCAAAGCTGGGCATTTTTAGCTGACGTGGCTGACGAGACGCAAAAAAAACACATGCTCAAAGCCATAGATGAGCAGCTTGATACACCTTACGGTGTTATGCTCTGCGCCCCTGCATTTACAGAAATGCGCGAAGATGTTGGGCGAGTGACCCAGAAGTGGCCTGGCAGTGGCGAGAATGGTTCCATCTACAATCACGCGGCCGCTTTCTATGCAGCAGGCCTGTACAGTATTAACGAAGCAGATAGAGCCTTTGATGTGCTTCGAAAAATGCTCAGTGATGGTGATAGTTTCCAGCAGCGCGGGCAGCTTCCTGTTTATATACCTAATTATTACCGTGGTGCTTATTACCAGTATCCTCGTACGGCAGGGCGCTCTAGCAATTTATTTAATACCGGCACCGGTGCATGGTTTTACCGCATGGTAATTGAAGATATGTTTGGTCTAAAGGGCACTGCAGAAGGGCTTACTATTCAACCGGCTTTTCCGTCCCTCTGGAAAAAAGCCTCTGCCGTGCGCAAATTTAGGGGCGCTATCTTTGATATTGAATATATCTCACAATCAGAATCCGGTGACCTTTGTATCGTTCTAAATGGGCAGCCTCTAAAGGATAACATCATCAGAAACATTGAAGCTGGTAAGCAATACCAAGTAACGGTTCACTATCCTAAATAAAAAATAGTTAGTATTCGAGTCTATTATTATAGGGCAGTTAATTGTAGGCTTTATATTCATATGGGAAGCTGTGGAGTAATACATCAAAGCCTCAATAGGTAAAAACTTCTACGCTCGCTTCTTCCCAAGCGAGCAAAGTAGTGGCTAAGTGAATTTGGCCATTGATTTTTAGTTTTATAAAGGGGGCGTTTTCGAGTTGGTTTTCTAAGGCAGAGAACAAAAACACCTTGGATTTTTGTCCTCTGCTCTCGATTTACTCAACCGGTATTGTCTATTTAACCTCTGATTTTTGCATGGTGTAATATTTGTGATTGCTTAATTCGAGTATGATATTTCCTTTAATATAATGATTTAAAAGAATATAAAGTATATGTCCTGTCTTTCTTGCGAAATTAAGAACCCTATCAGTGATTAATGAGCGCCGGACTGCACACTTTGCTGCAAAGTGATGGGATCACAATTTTTAATCGTCACTTTTCCCTGTAACAAGTTGCCCTTGGAATATTCGTTAAAATGGCAGGTATTGGTTTGTGGATCATAGTTTTCGATCCACAAATTATCGTCTTTCCAGGTCGCGAGAATATGTTGCTGACCATCCGGTACATTAATTGACATCACTCCCCCATAACGTTTTACAAAAACTTGCTCAAAATGAAAATAGTAAGCCAGCAAACCAATAAAAAATACAACGGAACACGCAATCATGGCAGATTTCCATTTATTGTTCTTACCCAATAGAAAGCCCAATCCAGCCATTATTCCGATAACAACAGCCCAGTAAAAATAAGTAATCATCCTCAACTCCTAGTGACTACCGCTATGCAGCGGCGTTAAGTAAAATACTAACGGATGTTAGCAAGAAGGCGGTTCCGTAACTCGCCTAAATGACAACCGGCCAAACGAGTGGCCAGGCTGGCAAGGGTCCCGGTGACTTTGGCCAATCTGCGGTTTTGCAGGCTGGCCAGATTAATCCAGGCAGGAGGCATCCGGTCTATCCTCCCTGCCATACCTCCAGCATCGTCATTCGCCAGATATACTATTTCACCAATCCCGGCCAGCAGCAACCGGGTGAGACACATAGGGCATGGTTCAAGAGAGACTATCATAGTTAACCCGCTGCGATCACCGTATTCGGGATATTGTAATTCAAAACGGTCAATAACCAACATTTCGGCATGTCTTGCCGAGTGGAACCCCTCAAGGAACATTTCGTTACCCGCTTCAATGAGAATATTATAATTATTATCGAACAGGATAGCTCCAACACCATAACAACCGTTTTCCAGAGACTCACAGGCGATTTCGCAACATCTTTTTCCTAGAGATTCTTCGGGGAAATTCCTGTCTATCTGATGGGTTACCAGAGCTTTTCTTAATTCTGTCAGATCGTCCATAAAGTTATTAAACCTCTAAATGCTGGAAATGTAAATGTACAAAGGTCTTTGGCGGATAATTAGACAGATGGACACGTTCTGCTGAACTCGAATATTATCTAAATGTAAAATGGGACAACGGTTTATATAATTGAATATTAATACTTATCGCGATGAAATTTTAGAATTAGCGTCTCTAACGAGATTGCTTTATTGATCACTACTTCACTGGATTTAGATAAATCAACAGCGAATAATATATGCTTATAGCTCATTGTCTTCCGTCCGACTGGCTCTAGCATTATTAATGCGTTTAAAACAAGTTTACAACTCTTTCAGTTTTAATAATCAAGTAAATCTGACACTGTTTA
>DATBNI010000129.1:0-6044 GCA_036554425.1 Psychromonas sp. | reverse complement strand
TAACGCTCAGGAGCAGGAGGGAGTAACCCCAATCATGCCGCCAAACCTTTTTCAGTTGCCCTGTAATTTACAAGCAACGAATGATAGCGCTATAACTGCTTTGCCAATGTTGATAATCTACCGGGATAGGAAAAAGCTGATTGTTAACCGCTAATACCAATGAAGGGAAACCTTGAATCAGCATCATCCTAACCTGTTCAATTTCACTTAGCAATTGCTGGTCAAGTTCAACGCTGTTAATTTTTGCTCAAACAGCAAGCCATTAAGGCCAGCATAAACAGCGAGTTCCACTAACAGCTCAATATATGAGTGGGTTGATTGCATGTAAATAATAGGCTGGTTGAATAGCAAAATATATAACCTTTTCTAATCCAGCCTCACGAGAATTAAAATAGCCCGACATGCAGGATAGGTAGAAGGTCTCGGCTGACATTGCAGCCAGAAATCAAAAACGATATTGTATTTATAGTTGTTCCTGCAGTGCTAACCAAGTTGTCCTATCCCCGACACTAACTGCACATAGGATAATGAAAGTAATACAAAATAGGGCGACATAATTATATTTCACTGCAATGGAAATTCATTACAGCGGTCAAGCTGCTTAATTAGCGATGGTTTTGATCACCCGACAGGGATTGCCGGCAGCAACTACATTTTCCGGAATATCTTTGGTCACTACAGCGCCAGCGCCGATCACCGAATTATCACCAATGGTGACACCGGGGCAGATAATTACACCGCCACCGATCCAGACATTATTGCCAATTTTGATGGGCAAACCGAACTCAATTCCCTCTTCAACCCGGCCTTTTACATCTAGCGGATGCCCTGCCGTATAGATCTGCACATTCGGCGCAAACAGTACATTATTACCAATTTCTACGGTATTTACATCCAGCACTACGCAGTTAAAATTGGCGTAGAAATTATCGCCCACTATTATATTACTGCCATAATCACAGCGAAACGGCGGCTCTAAGTACGCATCACCCGTCGCATTGGGCAGCAGGGTTGCAATCGCCTCTTTCCACTGCACACTATTGGGCAGCGTGTTATTGAGTTTTTGCAGTGTTTTTCGACATTCAGCGCGCGCTTCATACAACTCTTTATCACAAGCCATGTAAGGCTCGCCCGCCAACATCTTCTGTTTTTCTGTTTTCATTTTGCATCCATAGATTTATTAGTGAGTACTGCAAAACTCCCACCCAGATCGTACTTTCTCACTAACAGGCAGATTATAGCTAACCACTTAATCTGTTTGGTGTTGAGTGCAGACTCAAAAAGTTTATTAAAATGCTGCTACTGCCTAACTTTTTAGACTTTAGTAAAAATAAGAGACTCAAGCTCTAGACCGGATTTGACGAAATCCAGATCAAGTTCGTAAAGCCCTTTTTCCAGTTTAACCTGCAGCCCTTCAATATTCACCAGCTTGCCATCGCTACCGTTAACAGCAAGCGACATGCTAAAAATGCCGTTAAAGCTCAGACTGCACGAAGATTGAGCAAGTGAGTTACGATCATAACGAATAAGGCCGTTACATTGATAGATCCCAGGCTCAGTAACTGCAATGGTCACACTGGTATTGGTTTGACAATTAAGTTTTATTTCCTGTTCAATGGGCAGTGCATTAGCAGCTGAAATGTCTTTATTGGCTGCAAAGGTTTTGATCGGCTCATAAGCCTTAAGGGGACGGGCCATCACAGGGGCTGCCATGATAAAGCGGCAGATATTCATTACGCTGCGTTGCAGTTCGCCGACGGTTAAGGTGCCCTTTTGCAGCGCTTCGAGCGTGTTGTCTGCCATGATATTGCTTTGTGCACCGTCATTTTCGACCACCATGTAGAGATCATTTTGCGCGCGGATCATAAAAGAGGTAAAGGTTTTATCTTCTTTACCCGCTGCAACCGGATCGTTCATTTTAGCCCACCAGTCTGTCATCACAATCCCAGTGTAGCCCCATTCACCACGCAAAATAGTAGTATTAAGATCATAATTAGAAGCGGCCCAATGTCCGTTAACAGCGTTATAAGAGGTCATTATGCTGGAAGATTGTCCCTCCTTAACCGCCATTTCAAAAGGTTTAAGGTGAATTTCGCGTAGCGCACGCTGTGACATTACGCTGTCTACATCGACACGGGCGGTCTCCTGATCATTAGCGGCAAAGTGCTTCATGGTACCCGATACGCCCGCCTTTTTAAGCCCGCGGGTTTGCGCCGCAGCCATGATTCCGGTCATTAACGGATCTTCAGAGAAGTACTCGAAGTTTCTGCCGTTAAGTGGATGACGGTGAATATTGATACCCGGACCTAATAATGTATCAATCTGATTGGCATAAAGCTCTTGCCCTATAAGGTAGAATAACGCTTCATTCAGCTCACTGTTCCAGGTGCACGCAAGTAGCGTGCCGATAGGCACTTGCGTGGCTTTATGACCACTGTCCATACGTATTCCCGACGGGCCGTCCGCTGCCGCCGCCACTGGAATCCCCAAATTAAACAGGCTATCAGACACGCCGCCAAAAGCCGCTGCGCTGCCGGGGGTAACCTTAGGGCTGCACATTCCTTCCCCTCTGATAATGGTAGCAAGCTGTTCAGGCTTCATTTGTGCAACAAAATCGCTTAATGCTGCGCGCCCCTCTTTTACGTCAATCAGCTTGATCCCTTGATCTCCTGTGATCGGAAAAGATTCGGGCATATTTGCTTGAATCCGCTCAGCGAGCGAAATACTGCGTTGCGGGACAGGCTCATAAGTTGCATGATAAAGACCATTCTCCCCCAGCGCGCCAGGTTTTAGACGCTCAAAAGCTTTAATCGGCGCCAGCGCTTCAGTGAGTTGTTCTGTTACCAGCAGCTTGTCCAGCTGCAATGTTGCATTGATACGCTGCGCGTGACGAACGCTGGCGCCGACATAAAACTGATAACAACCCTGCTCAATAACATAGCAGTTACCCTGCCCTGTTGCGCCACTGTCATCATAGGAAGCAAGGGTTTTAAGTGCAATACAAACGCGAACGATTTGATCTTCACCCGGCTTAAGTGTCTTGGATTTAGTAAAGCCTGCTAATGCGCGTGCGGGTTGACCAAGACGGCCTTGCGGCGCCTCAACATAAATTTGGATAACTTCTTTACTGCTATGCTCTAACCCTATATTTTCTACTTTTATATCAAACTGCAGGACCTGGTTAATGCCGGCGCCCTGCACCGAGTATGAAACCAGCTCGCGGCTAAACTGCGTGTATGAAAGACCCGCACCGAACGCGTACTGGACAGCTTGCGGGTTAAAAGTTTCAAAATAACGGTAACCGACATAAATATCTTCAACGTAAAGATTGTAATCTTTGCGCCCAAAATTAGCGGATGATGGATAGTCAGCAAGTTGATAAGCTATGCTGTCTGTCAGACGGCCGCTTGGTGAGAGGTCACCGCAAAGCACATCAGCCAAGGCGTGACCGCCTTCCATACCGGCCGCCCAGCTGTAGAGAACGGCTTGAATCGATTGCTTGTTTTTTATCGACTCCAGCCAGGACATATCCATAATATTGGTGACATTAAGGACAATAATAACATTGTCGAAATGGGCGTTAACTCTTTCGATCATCAATATTTCAACATCAGTCAGCCGATAACTGCCCGCTGTATCTGCGTTATCCTGGTCTTCACCTGCGGTGCGTCCGATAAAAAATAGCGCTTTATCTGAGTGAGCGGCAGCCTGTTTAATGAACTCGTCAGCGAGCGGCATCTCCTGCTGGAACCAAGGCTCCGCTGCCCAACCGCCACCGCCATCGTCAAAGGGATGCTCTGCAATCCAGTCTTCATAGATTGTCACAAGCGTTTCATTAACTTCAATCGCAGAGTTACCGCGAAGTCCTTGTAATGCGTTGACCGCATAGGGCACATTAACCGCGCCACCGGAGCCGGTACCACTGCGGTAAGTATCTATTTGGCAGCGACCAAACAGGGATATTTTCTCCCCTTTCTTAAAAGGCAGCGTTGCGTTTTTATTTTCCAGCAGTACGATACCTTCTCCAGCAGCTTGGCGGCTGACAGGAACAAGGTTTTTCTGAGCGAGACTAATACTTTCAGTTTGCATAGGTAAGTGTCCAATTCGTTAAAGGTTTTATTGAGCAAAAAATTCAATGTATAAAAATTAATTAACTATTTTGGTTTAGTTGAGTTAATTGCCCAATCTCTTCTTCTGTGGTCATTCTGCTGATCTAGTCATCAAATTTTCTGTCATTGAGCATGTTATAACTTGTAGGGTGATGCTAGCGTTAAAGAATAATTTTAGAGGGTATGGAGCACTTTTGTGGTTAATTATCGCCTGATTGCAATACTATACCGTCAAAGTAACCTTCCTTTTTGATTGTTTAGGTTGAGGTACAGGGAAGTAAATACACTTTTCAATCTAACTAAGCAGGTTAAATTTGGCCAGGGATTTTAAGTTTTTCAAGGCATTTGGAGGAACAATACGCTTTAGCAATAGACAGTCTAAATAAAAATCTTTGTCCTCCTTTTCAGGAGGAATCTAGCGCAAGCAACCTTGCAAAGCTGGCACAGCTGGCACATAAAATGAATATTGAATAAGTTGTTTTTTTTGTTCACACTAGCCAGTAATAATACTTTGAAGGATCTGTCTATGAATTATCTTAATTCCGTTAACAAGCAGTACGGAGGCACTTATGTCTCCCCAAAGGATCTGCCTGACAGCTGCGATACTTTCGCATCACAGCTCAATGAGTCACTAAAAATTTGGCTGAGCCACGAAATTAAGGTGGTGTGGATTAAGATTCCCAATGCGCGTGCTGCCTTATTGCCGCTGTTATACCAGGCCGGTTTTATGAATCACCATTGCGATGCGGATTTCATGATGTTGACTTTAAGATTAGCAGACGGGGCGGTTATTCCGCCTTTCGCCAAACACACTATTGGCGTTGGAGGACTGGTTATTAATGACCATAACGAGCTGCTAACTGTCAGGGAAAAAGACCACATTAAAACTCATCCGCACAACTGGAAATTTCCCGGGGGAATGCTAGACCCTTATGAGCATATCGAACACGGCGTTATACGGGAAGTGCTTGAGGAAACCAATATTCAGACCGAGTTCCATAGTTTTATCGGTTTTAGACACCACCACCAAGGGCAGTTCCGCACATCCAACATCTATGCGGTGTGTCGCCTCAAGCCGCTAACATCGGAAATTACCATTCAGGAAAGCGAGATCTTTGACGCCAAATGGTTTCCGATTGAGGATTATCTGGCTGACACTAGGATAGGACAGTACAACCATCAGATTTTACAGAGCGCGCTGCAACACCCGGGGCTAAAAAGCATTAATTTGCCTGGTTATAAGGCATCGGATCAAGATTACGAAGTGTTTATGAAACAATAGTTAACCAAATAACGACTTTTATCTCTGTCTAAGCTCGCGACTGCGGGGAGTGCCTGCAGCGCGATATAAATACTAACGTCACAGCTTGAAAATTGATTGAGCCGCATATTGGCAGCGCTTTCGCCTCCAAGCGACAGATACTCTGTAAAGAAAATACCTGCCGTCATTAATCAGATCGCTGCCTATATTTTAAACAGGGTATTTACCTGCTTAACTGCGCGTTTAGCTCTAAGGTGATCAGAGAACTTTGCTTAAAAATTGTTGGGTTCTCTCTTTCTGAGGATTATCCAAAACGTCTTGAGGTGGTCCCATCTCTTCAATCAATCCTTTATGGAAAAATGCAACTTTATCAGAGACTTCTTTCGCAAAAGCTATCTCATGAGTAACACAAATCATAGTCATACCATCATCACGAAGCAATCTTAATGTATCCAACACTTCACCAACCAGTTCCGGGTCAAGTGCCGAAGTCACCTCATCAAATAACATATAAGCAGGCTTCATTGCCAATGCTCTGGCGATGGCGAGTCGTTGCTGTTGTCCTCCGGACATTCTGGTAGGATACTGATCAAGTTTATCACCAAGGCCAACGTGCTCCAGTTCTTTTCTGGCAATTTCTTCTGCTTCCGCTTGAGTAAATCCTTTGACAATCA
>DATBNI010000121.1:0-3418 GCA_036554425.1 Psychromonas sp. | reverse complement strand
CTTTCAGCTTCTAACCTTTCAGCTTCTAACCTTTGCGCTTCTAACCTTTCAGCTTCTAACCTTTCAGCTTCTAACCTTTCAGCTTCTAACCTTTGCGCTTCCAGCCTTTCAGCTTCTAACCTTTTAGCTTTGAGCCTTAGCGCCTTGAGCTGTTGAGCTTCTAATTTTTCAGCTTCTAGCCTTTCCGCCTCAAGTAGCGCCTTATCTTCATCTAGCTGAGTTTCTTGAGTTGTTTTTTTTCCCAACCAGGAAAATAGACCTTTCTTTTTTGTCATTAATTAAAAACCTTACTCACAAACAATTTAGGCTGCTAAAATAGCAGCATCTTAAAAACGATTAAACCACTGAAATAAACATTTCCCAGTCGTTTATGGCTCTATATTAACACCTTATCGTCGGACTAAAAATTATATGGGTAGAAATCATCAGGTTAAATCTCACGAAAAAAGCACAAAATCGATTAAAGGTGGGTTTATTCGAATAATATCCGGAAAATGGCGTGGCAAGAAATTACCGGTGCAGGACAAAGAGGGGTTACGCCCCACAACGGATCGCACTAAAGAAACATTATTTAACTGGTTAATGCAGGATATTCGTGATGCAAATTGCCTGGATTGTTTTAGTGGCAGTGGCAGCCTGGCGTTTGAAGCTTTGTCGCGTTATGCAAAGAATGTGACCTTGCTGGAAAAAGATAAGCAAGTTGCAAGTCAATTAGGTGAAAACTTAAAAACGCTAAAAGTGGATAATGCCACCCTGATAGAAACTGACTCTATTCACTATCTGCAGCAAAGTGCGAGTCAAAAGTTCGATATTGTTTTTATTGATCCCCCTTTTTTTAATGGATTACTCCAACCCTGCTGCAATGCCTTAGAAAAAAATGATTACCTGGCCGAAAAGGCATTGATCTATATTGAAAAAGAAACGCTGTCGGATGATTTTTCAGCACCGAAAAATTGGCATCTGTTAAAAGAAAACAGCACGGCACAAGTATCCTATCAACTTTATTTACGGGAATAAAAATGAACTATTTTATAACAGCAGGAAAATTGTTAATGCTCACAATCTGGGGGTTGTTGATAAGTAATCTGTTTTTTCCATTTCCCGGACAAGCAGCGGTGCTGTTTTATATTCTACTCGGATTAATTTCCGTCATGCATATCATACAATTATTGCTTATTTACGGCGCATTTTCAGAAAAACTAAAATTAACCAAGGCAGATGCCCTGCAGGTTTTCATTTTTGGAGTGTTCAAAATGTGGCAACTAAAAGGACGCTTGACGCTTTAGCCAGGCAAAAGGGCAAGCACAATAATGCTTGCCCGGTTACAGTCACTTTATTACCCACTGTCCGGCAGAATTTTGAATATATTGGCCTTTAGGCGTTTTTTTAATGGCTTTCTCACCAGCAAGAACCGATACCTGATCAATGGTCATGGCATTTTTTTCTGCTATTTGCTTATACACGGCAAGGCGCTGAGCATTAATGTCATTCACCAGTTCTTTCACTTCCCGGGAAGTCTTAATCACACCGAGTAAACCGTCAATTCTTTCACCGACCAAACCTTGCTGTTTGGCATCGGACAACTCCAGGGCAAATACCGAGAAACTCAATATCAGGGTGAGGATCAAAATAATTTTTTTCATTTTCATTCCTAATTTTTATCAATTACGTCTAAAACAGACCACTTTCATCGTTAAATACATCATCTAACTGTTGATCAACTTTAACCCGAATTTGATGGTCTATTTTTACATTTAAATTAATTGTAATAGGTTCGCTCGGCATTGCCAACTCCACGCGAGGAGTACATGCAGGCAGCACAACAATAAGCGCAAATAAAATAAGCATTCGTTTTAACACTAATATTTCTCCTGTATTTGACGCGTCAATTCATCCGAGAAGCGTAAACTTTCTAATAATCTCAAAATATTTTCAGTATGGGTATAATTAAATTTAACCGGTTTTTTACCACTCACATCCGGGTTCATGCCGTGAATTTCAGCGTTAATATCCACTTCCCCGTCTGCAGTATAACCTATCCTTCCCTGTAAGCTATCAAACTGAAAATTAGATAATAAGCGTAAAGTAAATGCAAATGCGGGATGTGTGCTCGCCAACTTTTTCACCACGTCATCCTGCGGAATCTTAATATATCCACCGGGTGCCCGCGCAAAAATAACACCTTGCTCAATATTTACGCCTTGGGAAGTTAATGTCAAAGGCAAAACGCCATCAAGAAGCCCCTTGGCGGTAATAGCCGGATAGGCACTATATTTGATGATCTCGCTCAAACTTAACCCGGACAGGTTTATCGAACTACCATTTTGTGGTTGTATTTTAAGATTTTCAAAACTGACCTCTCCGCCTAATAATAGGGCGTTAAAATTATCAATAACAGTGATCCCTGCTCGGCTATGAGCATTTATCTGCATTGCCTGAATGGGGACTCCAACAAACAAGTTATCCAGCACTAACTGCTGTTTACCCTGTTTGATATGAATATTTTCATTTTGAACTTCAAAATCAGTATCACTGTTAAAGCCTAAACCATCAAATAAAATGGTTCCTTTCTGCCCCTTTAGATCTTGTCCCTTTAATAAACTCTTCACATAACCGGTTTTTGTTTGCAAATTATATTTTGCATTTAGCTGGTAGTTAATTGTCCCTTTAGCAACAGTCCAGTCTCGCACTGCGGCTAGATAATCCTGCAGTCCGTCAATAAGCACGGGCGCTGAGAGTTGTCCTTTTTTTATGTTAGCCGTGAGTATCTTGGAATGATATTTAAGGCCCCCTGAAATAGTGCTGTTTATTAAAGAAACAGACCAGTCCATATTCAGATTATTAGTCTTGCCATGGGCATTTATTTTAACCAACAGTGGCGGAAATTTCTGGATATTAGTTCGAATACCCGGCGTTATGCCAGATTCAATTTTTGTTTGCACAGAGCCGCCGCCGATGCGCAGTTGCACAGGCAAGGTGTTAATATTTATTCCGGTAGATAAATTTATGCTCGCAGGTTTTGGCAGTGTCAGCTTAACGTAGGGCACTTTCAATAGACTATTATTTGTTAGCCCGTAATTAACTTTCGTTAAGCCTAAGTCCACTCTTTGCAAACTCACCTGCTTGCTCAAAAGGTTAATATCTCCCGCCATGTTCAGCATTGTTTTTTCAGCTAAAGGGCTCATGTCTCCGCTAGACTTGAGGGCAAACTGACCGTATTCCCATTTTTTTAAATCTGCTGAATAGCTAAGGGTGAATGTCCCTTTAATTAATGCGCGGTAAGCTTCGGGCAGTTTTATATATTGAAGAAATTTTTCTGAGTTAAATGCTGTTTTTAAGTGAAAATCTTTCTTTAAAAGATCCACATTGAGCGTTAATTGCCCGGATTCATTGGCTAAGCGAATAAACACAGCTTGTT
>DATBNI010000118.1:0-6228 GCA_036554425.1 Psychromonas sp. | reverse complement strand
CATTAGCAATTTCAGTTAAGGTCTGCATATATCTTAACTGCAGCGCATTAGGCGCTTTACCTAACACCATTGCAGCCTGCTGTAATTTTTCAGATGCTTCCAGCTCACCCGTTGCATGAATAACTTTTGCGCGTCTAACACGCTCAGCTTCTGCCTGTTTGGCTAAAGCCCGGATCATACTGTCGTCAAGATCGACATGTTTAACCTCAACCGTTGCTATTTTTATACCCCAATTATCCGTTTGCTTGTCCAGAATAACTTGCAGATCTTTATTCAAACGTTCCCGTTCGGCCAATAATTCATCAAGTTCATGCTGCCCTAAAACAGAACGTAAAGTTGTTTGTGATAATTGACTGGTTGCCTCAAAATAACTTTCGACATTGTTGATAGCCATCTGCGGATCAACGACGCGAAAATAGACAACCGCATTCACTTTAACCGACACGTTATCACGTGTGATTAAATCTTGAGTGGGTACATCTAATACAATTGTCCGCAAATCAACTCTGACCATTTGCTGAATAACAGGAATTAAAATAACTAAACCCGGGCCTTTGACTACTTGGAAACGCCCGAGAAAATAAACCACACCACGCTCATATTCACGTAATACCTTGAACATGCTAAAGAGTAATGCAATTACTAATATGGAAATAAAACCGCCAGTTAGGCTATATATCATCATCACCTTTCTCCTGATTAATGGGAATAAGCATCATATTGATTTTATTCCGGGTGTTTTTCTATATCCTTTGCACAAACAATCAGGTTTAATCCTGTTACTTGTTGAATTTGTACTTTTTGTCCAGCAAGTAAAGAGTCGGAACTGGATGCGTGCCAAATTTCACCTGCAACTTCAACCCATCCCTGGCCAGTAGTAAAATCATCTTTTACGGTCGCTAACTGACCAACTAAACAATCAACGCCCGTCGTGACTTTTTTCCGCCTGATTTTTAATAACAGAGCAATCATCAACAGGATAAAGGCAGCCGATAACAGAGAAACGGCAATAATAAGCGGTTTAGCGATTTGATATTCGGGTAAATCACTGTCCATAAGAAAAATTGAACCCAGAATAAATGAGACAATGCCCCCCAGGCCTAACAAACCAAAACTTGGACTAAAGGCTTCACCAACAAGTAATAAAAGACCCAGTAAAATCAAAGCTAATCCCGCATAATTTATCGGTAACATCTGCATCGCGTACATTGCCAGCACTAAGCAGATTCCACCCAAAATACCGGGTAACCCACCACCGGGATTATAGAATTCAAGTATTAATCCATAGATACCTATTAGCAGTAATATATAAGCGATATTAGGGTTGGTAATAGTGGCTAAAAATTTATAACGCCAGTCTGGAACACGCTCAATAAGGCTGATATTATCTAACCCAAGTTTTTTTTGATCGCCCAGTAATACAATTTCCCGGCCATTGGCAAGTGCGATTAATTGTTCGAGGTCATCGGCAATAAAATCGATAACATTCTCCGCTAATGCAGTTTGTGCATCTATACTGGCAGCTTCTCTGACGGCTTTTTCAGCCCATTGTTCGTTGCGTCCATGCAATTTTGCCAAGCCTTTAATATAGGCACTTGCATCATTAATCGCTTTTTTTTCAAGTGTTGTCTTGGCGCTGACCTGTTCTGTTTTTTTAGTCTCTTCCTGGTTTGACGGTGAGTTTTCATCGCTAGGCGAACTATCCGGTCCGGAAATACCGATAGCGACGGGAGTGGCTGCGCCAAGATTGGTTGCATTTGCCATTGCAGCAATGTGGCTGGCTAATAAGATATAGGTACCTGCGCTCGCAGCGCGCGCACCATTGGGGCCTACCCATGTGGCAACGGGAATAGTCGAGGAAGTGATATTTTGAATAATACTGCGCATGGCTGAATCTAAACCACCCGGTGTATCCATTTTAAGGATCAGTAAAGAGACATCTTGCTGCTGCGCTAATTCAAACTCCCGTTCTATGTAATCGGAGGTCGCAGGGCCAATAGCCCCCTGAACGGGAATAACCCAAACTTCTTTCGCGCTGGCAGTAAAACAGAAAAATGTTGAAACTAAAAACCAAAAGACAGGCAATTTATTCATTATTACCCCTGCAAAGTTGCATTATGATTTAATAATAGTTCAGTTACAGGGTGCTGTAGACTTTTTAGGACGGGTTTAATATAAGAGGGAGACTTACAATCATAACTGCTTGATTCAATATTTTTTATTTAAAAATAAGCGTTAAATAAACGTAATACTCCGTTTCCAAAATATTACGTTTAATAGGGATAAAAGCTAATTTAAGATATTGTCTTGGGTAACAAAACATTCAAAAGTATCGCGATAAGTGCACACAAACTGACGCCTTGCAGGCTGAAATCACCCAAGTCGAAAGCCATTCCACCTATGCCAAACACTAAAACGACAGAGACAATGCATAAATTACGCGCATTGGACAGATCAACTTGATGACGGACTAAAGTGTTTAATCCGACCGACGCAATAGTCCCAAACAATAGGATCATAATACCGCCCATCACAGCCGCAGGGATAGTTTGTAATAAGGCCCCAAATTTTCCAATAAAGGCCAGGAAAATCGCAATAACGGCAGCCCAAATCATTATTTTGGGGTTGAAGTTACGGGTTAACATAACCGCACCTGTCACCTCTGAATAAGTCGTATTGGGTGGCCCGCCAAATAATGAAGCGGCGCTGGTAGCCAGACCATCACCAAACAAAGTACGATGTAATCCGGGTTTTTTCAAGAAATCTTTACCCGTTACATTACTGATGGCCAGAATATCTCCAACATGTTCAACGGCAGGCGCTATTGCCACAGGCACCATAAATAATACCGCTTGCCAATTCCATTCTGGCGCGACAAAGTTGGGCATGCTCAACCAGGCGGCATTACCGACTGGGCTAAAATCAATCACGCCGAAGAAAAATGACAGGCAATAACCGAGCAGTACACCAGATAAAATAGGCAGTAGTTTAAAAACACCCTTCGCTTTTGTTGCCACTAATAAAGTACATAGCAGTGAAGAGAAAGAGATGATCATTGCAGTATTTTGCTCTATTAACACAAAGCTGCCATCACCCGCTTTACCCAGTGCCATATTAACAGCAACGGGGGCAAGGCTTAAACCAATCACCATGATCACAGGCCCAACCACAACAGGCGGTAACAAGCGATGGATGAAATCAACACCACGGAGTTTAACCGCATAGGACATCAGCATATAAACCAGACCGGCGGTAAATAATCCGGACATAGTGCCGGGAATTCCCCAGGTTTGAATGCCATAGGCAATGGGAGCAATGAAGGCGAATGAAGATGCCAAAAATATTGGAACTTGCCCTTTGGTCACTAAATGGAACAATAAAGTACCAAGGCCAGCGGTAAACAAGGCTACATTTGGATCAAGTCCGGTGATTAATGGCATTAATACCAAGGCGCCAAATGCGACAAATAACATTTGTGAACCCGCTAGGGCTTGCTGAAATATATTAAAATCAGCAGTCACATCCTCAACCGCTTCTTTTTCTTGTGCTCCCAATTCAGAAGCTGTACGAGCAGTCATTCATTTCTCCATAATACTCAAAAAATCACCCTGTCAATTTCAGACCAGGATTAAATTATACCCATCCCACTCATTAGGTGATCTATTTAAGCGCAGGAAAAACACATAAATAAAGAGAAAATGAATGGTATTGGTTATTTATTTTGTACCAAAAATTTTATCACCGGCATCACCAAGACCCGGGATGATATAACCCTGTTCATTTAAATGATCATCAACAGACGCAGTGTAAACTTCAAGATCCGGATGGGCAGCTTCTAATGCTTTTAAACCTTCTGGAGCAGCAACTAAAACCAGTACAACAATATTACTGCAGCCGGCTTTTTTGATTAAATCAATGGTGGCAATCATAGAGCCACCCGTTGCCAGCATTGGATCAACAACAATGGCTAACCGTTCATCAATATTGCCCACTAATTTTTGGAAATAAGGAACCGGCTGGAGTGTCTTTTCATCCCGATAAATACCCACAACACTAATTTTTGCGCTTGGCATGTGTTCTAACACGCCATCCATCATACCTAAACCAGCACGTAAGATAGGTACAACAGTGGCTTTTTTACCTTTAATCTGCTGTACTTCGACCTCTCCATTCCAACCTTGAATTTTTACTGTTTCAAGTACCAGATTTTTGGTTGCTTCATAAGTGAGTAAGCTGCCGACTTCGCGCGCTATTTCGCGAAAACGTTTAGTACTAATATCGGCTTCACGCATCAAGCCGAGTTTATGTTGAACCAGCGGATGTTTAACTTCAATTACTTTCATCTTCTTTCTTCCTAATCATAAAATAAAAATTTACTTGTACGGGTTAAATCCATGACCAAAGGGCCTATGTCACTCAGAGTTAGGGCGAGTTAATAATATCTATCATTTTGCAGTAGCCGTATTTGAAAATATTTAATAGCAAAAAAAAAGGGATAGCTTATGCAATCCCTTTCTACCGAGTAATCAACTTATTGGTTGATTACATTAGTTGCGCCAATTTGATGTATTGAAACATCGGCCCCATTGAACTCTTCTTCTTCTGAAAGACGAATCGGCATAAAACGATTAACCAGTCTGTAGACAATAAAACCGCCAATCAGCGCGACTAACACACCGGCAAGCGAACCGATTAATTGACTGATAAAACTGACGCCGCCTAAACCACCCAGGCTTTCCAGACCAAAAATACCCGCAGAGATACCGCCCCATAGGCCGCAAACACCATGTAAAGGCCATACACCTAAAACATCGTCAAAACTTGTGTATTTTTTTTGTACGTAAGTGAATAACCACACAAACAAACCACCCGCCACTAAACCTGTCACCAATGCCCCCATCGGATGCATGATATCGGAACCAGCACAGACTGCGACGAGCCCTGCTAATGGACCATTATGGATAAAACCGGGATCTTTTTTACCGATAACCAGTGCACTAACAATACCGCCAACCATCGCCATTAAAGAATTCATTGCGACTAAACCACTAATACCTTCGATAGCTTGTGCTGACATAACGTTAAAACCGAACCAGCCGACCGACAATATCCAGGCACCAAGTGCTAGTAATGGAATATTAGAAGGAGCAAAAGCAACTAACCTGCCGGCACGATAACGACCATTACGACTGCCTAAAACAATAATGGCAGTAAATGCAATCCATCCACCCACAGCATGAACAACAATAGATCCGGCAAAATCATGGAACGCCGCACCAAAGTTCGCTGCTAACCAATCCTGGAATCCATAATTGCCGTTCCAAATAAGGCCTTCAAAGAAAGGATAAACCAGGCCAACACATAATGCCGCTGCAATAAGCATGGGATTAAACTTAGCTCTCTCGGCAACACCACCTGAGATAATCGCCGGTATTGCGGCAGCAAAGGTCATTAAGAAAAAGAATTTAACCAATTCATAACCATTATTTTCAGCTAAGACCGCGGCACTATCAAAAAAGGTAACACCGTAAGCGAGCCAATAACCAAAGAAAAAATAAACCAATGCTGAAATCCCAAAGTCAGACATGATTTTAACTAACGCGTTCACTTGGTTTTTATGACGGACAGTGCCCACTTCCAAAAAAGCAAATCCTGCATGCATGGCAAAGACCATGATTGCACCCAATAAAATAAATAACGTATCTGCACTGCTGACCAATGCCGTAACGTGATTTTGTATTAAATCCATTTGATTCTCTATTTTTGGTCCAAAAAAATTTAACGGATTTTAACTTATGCCTTGCAGATATCAAAATATTTACAGGCGTTTTTTACAAGAAACAACAAAAAAATGACAAAGATCAGGATTAATGAAAATGAACGATTTAAATCACGGCGCTAATAAAAAACAGTATTTTAACACTTGCCGATATTTGATATAAAGAGAATAACAACACAGTATAAAGTAAGAGGATGAGTACACTGTGTAAGAAGTAAGGACGATAAAATAGGTTTCTGTGGGTAGAAGTTAAGCAGCTGATAATAAATTCGATTATGATGAGATCGAGATAATTCTAAGCATGGGGATATGATGAATAAAACATTTTGATTTGAACACAGATAATTGACTGAGTTAAAGATGGTGGGCGATACTGGGCTTGAACCAGTGACCCCCGCCTTGTAAGGGCGGTGCTCTCCCAACTGAGCTAATCGCCCATCTTTAAGATT
>DATBNI010000107.1:0-3747 GCA_036554425.1 Psychromonas sp. | reverse complement strand
TGGTCTCGTCGACCAATCTATAGTTAAGTTAAGAGCCAGTAAACTTTTGGACTATACTGTATAGGGCGTTAACTCTAACAACTCGAACTAAACATCAATTGCACTGCTGCGCAGTAGAGAAGTTGTAATCTAAATGGAATTGCCTGGTAGCCGTGTTTTTAACCGAGGGTATAAAAATGGGAACACTAAACGATGCGATTTTAACTCTTAAGAAAAATATTAAAGGCAGTCTGGTACTTCCTGAGGATCCGGGTTATGCGCAGGAATGCGAGATTTGGAATGCGATGATTGTGCGGAAACCTGCTGTAATAGTGCAGTGTGGAGTTGCCGATGATGCCGCCTTAGCTATCTCCTTCGCACTGGATAACAACTTAGAAATATCAATCCGTGGTGGCGGACATAACATTGCCGGAAATGCAATTTGTGATAAGGGTGTCATGATCGATTTTTCTAAGATGACCGAGGTCAGGGTTGATCCGGATAAAAAACGTGCCTATGTACAGCCGGGTGCGACACTGGGGGATTTTGACAAAGCGGTACAGGCGCATGGATTAGCGACACCCGTGGGTATTAATTCAACAACAGGCATTGCCGGTCTCACCTTAGGCGGCGGTTTCGGGTGGTTAACGCGTCTGTACGGCATGACTGTTGATAACCTTGTTTCCGTACAGTTGGTCACAGCTGAAGGAAAAAAAGTTAAGGCGAGTGAAAGTGAAAATAGTGACCTGTTCTGGGCCGTGCGCGGCGGTGGCGGTAATTTTGGCGTGATCACCCAGTTCGAATATAAACTCCATCCCTGTGGTCCGGAAATCATGGCCGGTTTGATCGTTTTTCCGTTTAAACAGGCGCAACAAGTGCTGAAAAAATACCGTGAATTTGTCAAATCGGCACCGCAAGAGCTGAATGTTTGGGTGGTACTTAGAGAAGCTCCGCCACTGCCATTTCTGCCCGAATCGGTGCACGGCAAGAAGGTTGTTGTGCTAGCCATATTTTATGCCGGAGATGCCGCTCAGGGGGAAAAGTTAATTGCTCCTTTGCGCAGTTTTGGAGAGCCTCATGGCGAACACCTCGGTGTACAACCCTATGCGGCGTGGCAACAGGCCTTTGATCCGCTGTTAGTTCCCGGGGCCAGAAACTACTGGAAATCGCATAACTTAACTCAGCTGAGCGATGGCGCAGTTTCCACCATCATCGACTTTGCCGGGAAGTTGCCAAGCGGGCAGTGCGAAATCTTTATTGCGCTGGTTTCCGGAGCAGCCAACCGGGTAAGGGAAAACAGCATGGCGTACTGTGGCCGCGATGCGCAATTAGTTCTAAATGTGCATGCAAGATGGGATGAGGGCGCTCAGGATGCAGCCTGCATCAGTTGGGCACGCGACTTTTTTGCGTCTGCAGCTGCTTATGCATCATCCGGTGCTTATGTAAACTTTATGACTGCGGAAGAGGGCGATCGCGTCGCATCAGCCTATGGAGAGAATTATAAGCGTCTGGTGGATATTAAAAAACGCTATGATCCGCACAATTATTTTCATCTCAATCAAAATATCAAACCCTGAGCAAAATAGTTTAGCAGTGCATTTTAATCAATGACTCACTCAAAGAGGCTGGACGTCTTTTTGAGTGAACATTTTTAGAAAGTAACAGGTAAATATTTATGCTAGGTGTCTAAGAACTAAGGTACCAACAACCTTTACACTTCTTCGTCGTGATGAGTTTTCAACTGCCGGTACAATAAATCTTTTAAGCGGGCTCTTTCTAGTTTGAGTTGATTCATATGCTGATCATCCGTTGGGACCCCTGATATTTCCAGTTGGCGAATTTCATAATCCAACATGTGATATTGTTGTGATTTTTGCTTAAATGACGGATCGCTGTGGGTCAACTGAACAATGTCTTTTTTTAACTCTGGAAAATCGATAATCATTGCATGGTTTTCATTTAACATATTGATTCCTAGTTACAACAAAAGAGAGCATTCAATATAGCACTACCTATCTCAGAATCTTCCGGTTTGCATTGTTTTATCGATCTGCGTAACAAAATATTTATGCCGGGAAACTTATGCAAAGGATTGTTGTTTTGCTCCTATTACTTTTTAGTCATATTTTTTGAACTTTGTATCCTAAACCAAAATCAGCACGCCTAAGCCGGGAAGATAGAGCGTATTTTATGAGTGGTCATCGGCTCATCCTGGTGATGAGTTTGCTTGGTCAGTCCCCTGAATAAAATTGGGTTATTCAGTTGCTCAATATGCGGCATAAACCTTGGCTTGCTGGAAATACCCATTGCAGATTTAAAGGAATGGGCAGTCCAAAAGAGTCTGTTTTTAAGATCTTTCTAAAGGTCCAAGGTGACCCTTGAGCCTGCCAATAAAGCAGATACTTCTGTGTTTATTGATAGCCGTTGTTGTAAATTAGATTGATAACATTGCGTTATTTAATACTTTTTGTCGCTATAGGGCGGCTTAGTCAGAAAAACCATCATAAATAAAAAGATGTTTGGTTTGATTGAAAGTCTTCTCTGTGCATTCAATAAAGGCAATGGCCAAGGCATAATTTTCAACACGAAACTTGTTTATTTTAGCTATCTCGTACTCATTCATAATAATGTTCATTGCTGACTGCGTCCACTCGGGCTCGTTCAGCCCAATGGCGACTTCCGGTGGATCGTAGTAAGTAATCATCCAGTCCTGAAGTTGCTGTGATGATGTTTTTCCTTCACCCCAACTGCTCAGTAGGGTAATAAGCTGTGTCTTAGTAATCTCTGGATTGTTCATAAAACCTGTTCGTTGGCTGGATAAATGGGCGGTAAGAATAACTTAATTTTTGCCATTATGTCAGCAGTTCCGTTATTCAAGGCTCCATGAACGCAGAATTTGATATTTAACGCCCTTTATTGTGCTTTGGGAGTGAAATAGATGGAGAGTCGTCGGCGTTAGCACAAGCGGCTTAATGGCCGCTGAGGTTGGCATGTCTTTGGCTTTTCGTGCCAGTGTAATATGGGGCGTGAAAGGATTTTTATCTTCATACAAGTTGAGTTGAGAGGCTAGTGCAGAGCAGTTTCTAACGAGTGTCGATAATGCAGGATCCTTGCTTTGACCCGTGAGGCAGAGTATTTTTGGTTTTGTCCAATGTGCTAATTTATCCAGAATCAGGCTGAACTTGGGCTTATCCATCAGAGAAATCAGCTCCTCGAGTTGCTGTTCAGTGTCAGCGTCGATCAGTCCCAAAAATCTCAAGGTCAGGTGTAAATTTGTCGCAGGGACTAGCCTGAGGGTAGCATCGAAACTTTGCTGTAGTTCAGTGATCTGCTGAGTTTGTTGTTTGTCTAATGCTATGCCCAGAAAAAGTCTTTTTGTCATGTTAACCACTCAATTAAATATTTAATCTGATTGTTGCTCGGTTGCTTTTAAACAAGATGCGGCTGTGCCTGCAATTTAAGTTAATTATAACACCCTTTGTGCTGCCGTTTTTATTGCACATTATATGAATACTAGGTGCACAAGCTTCGGACACCTGATAATTCAACTTATTAAACATAATCAGTTGATTTTTTATGCTGCCATTTTAAATGTTTTTCCAGTGGTAGGCATCACCCTGCAGGTTATATTGTAGGGTAGTTAAGTTTCGTTTATAAATTAATAGGTTAGAATCTATTTTGGAAATGCGATAGGTGGCACCTTAACACCTATCTCAAATCAATAATTCACTAAATTATCACTTAAAACATTGATGTATTGAGGTTAAA
>DATBNI010000072.1:0-2551 GCA_036554425.1 Psychromonas sp. | reverse complement strand
AATGGAACAATAGTAAAAAGTTTTTTTGAGAAGCATTTCATGATGACACCTTCAAATAATCACAATTTAATATATAACTCCTTACATTTATTCAGTCTCAACCGTGACACTGCTGCTATTAATCATACGTGCGAAAGTATTGCACAGATTTTAGGCATTGCAAAGTTAAAATGATTTTTTGGTCGTTGAACAGCGATAACTTATCCAGTACATGTCATTTCATCACCAATAATTTTAACCGTTCTATTTGCAAATGCCCAAATGGTGCTCAACTATAAATGATACATTAGGGTTAATGTCCAGCTGAGCACGATCCACATGATGAGGATCAAGGGTATCCCTATTTTTAAGAAATCATTAAAGGTATATCCACCTGCTGTCATGACTAAAAGATTTGTTTTATAAGCCATGGGCGTGGCGTAGCTCATATTTGCACCAAACAGAACGGCTAATACAAAAGGTTCAGCAGGTAAATTTAGCTGCTGCGCAATGCCTACTGCAATAGGTGTTCCTATTACCGCTGCTGCATTATTTGAGACTATATTGGTCATAATTGCCATCAGTAACATCAAACCACTTAACATAAAAGTCGTTGAACTGCCTTGGGTTGCTGATATAAACAGATGTGCTAAATAAGAAGCGGCCCCGGTTTTGAGTAAAGCCTGGCCTAAAGCCAAGGAAGCCACTACTATTAGGATAACTTGCGTATTGAGTGCATTTGAAGCATCTTTCCAATTAATACAGCCTGTCACAAACATCAAAAACACGCCCAATGTGGCACTGATTGCGATAGGTAAAATACCCGATGCGGCAGCGGCAATAATAGTAAACATAATAAGAAATGCCCAAGGCGCCTGTTTTGAGTGGGTTAAATCCGAAGTTGCATCCAACACTAATAACTCTCTGCTCTTTTTCAATTCCAGAATATGCTCACTCTTGCCTTGAATCAGTAAAACATCACCCACTTTTAAATAGATATCAGCCATCCCTTTAAAAAGGGTTTCTGTTTTTTTTCCGGGCCGATGCAGCGCCAGGGCGACAAGATTATGTCTTTCTAAAAAGCGTGTTTGAGAAAGCGTCGTATTGTTTAACCGGGAACCCTGAGAAATAATAACCTCAGCGATTTGCTGCTCTTTTTCCATCAAAGGATGAGCTTCATCCACAGCCCCTAAACTTGTGTATAAAACAGCCCCCAATATGGTTTCAAAACTCTTTAAGTTTTCAGGCGTATCCTCTACTACTAACATATCGTCAGCTTTTATAATGGTTTTTGGATTTGGTAATAAATAGATATCGCTACTCTTTCTGTGAATTCTTAACACCCTCATCATGCCATCTGTTTTAGTAATCAATTGATCCAGCGGTTGATCTTCAGAAACAGACTCAGCAGGAATCAGGAGTTTTGCAGTAAATATTCTCGGTGAAGTATCTGATAAAGGCGTTTTCCGCTCTTTAATAAAATAGGGAACGACTAACCATAAATAAGCGATAGCAAAAGCACCGGCAACAGCGACAGGTAAGAAAAAATCAAACATGGCAAAATTTTTCAACCCCATATCAACAGCCACTGAAACTACCAATAGATTAGTAGATGTGCCAATAGTAGTACTCATGCCACCTATTAGTGTGGCGAATCCCATCGGCATCAATACCTTCGAAGCAGAGGTTTTAGTGCGTATCGAAACCGCCGTTAAAATGGGCAAGAGTAAAGTAACAATGGGGACATTATTAACAAAAGCGCTTAAACTTGCCCCGACGATCAGGGTAAGAAGAAGAGAAAATTTTGGATGTACACTCCATAATCTGGACAATAATCTGCCAACGGGCTCTAACGCACCAGTTCTGACCAATCCTTGTCCGGCAACCATCAGCGCACAAACAGCAACTAACGCCTCATGCCCAAATCCAGAAAAAAAGTCTAAGGCATGAATGGGGGTATTGTGATATTGATAGGGGAAAATTGTAAAACCAACAGTTAAAGCCACAATAATAAAAAGACTGGAAGTTTCTAAAGGAATTTTTTCTCTGCTAAAAAGAAAGAGTGCTAAAAGGGTCAAAAGCATAACAGCAATCGAATGACTATTTACAGACGTGATTAACGGCATAGAATACCTTCTGAATTTATCTCTGAAATTCTGACTCGTTTTTATAGTGTAGCTTTAAGCTGTATTTCTTCCCTTTTTTTGCCCTGGCTAACGCTTTTTATCCGCCTTAGATTCAAATAATAAGTGCATAACTTGGATAGGCAGAACAAACACCAGGCAGAGTTTATGCTCGGCCCATATTATGCGGTCTTCTTCTGGTGATCGGTCGTTTTATCTCTTTGATCTAATTTCCCGCATCGTGCCAGCTCCTCGGTCCATATGCGTGGTTTGCTACAATACAAACCCTGAATAAGATCACAACCCAGGGTTTTGATATGCTCAAAATCCGTTTCAGTTTCAATTCCTTGTACGATAACTTCAAGCTGATACGCTTTAGCAATCTCAAATATAATATCCAAAGTCGGCTTTTTACCTGCGGGTGTATAGTGCAAATTAGTCACAAAGGA
>DATBNI010000053.1:0-10523 GCA_036554425.1 Psychromonas sp. | reverse complement strand
GGCTTGTTCGGGATGCTTGAAGCCGGCCATATTGATACCATTTCTAACCAAATAACCATTACGCCTGCACGTTTAGAAAGATATGTATTTTCAACTCCTTATGTAATTGATGGCGTTCAAATTGTCACCAAAAAGGGCCGTGAAGATATCAGCTCGGTTGATGATCTTAAAGGCAAAAAAGTGGCGGTAAATTTAGGCAGTAATTTTGAAGAAATTTTACGTGCAATAGACACTGAAGAAGAAATTAATATCATTACTTATGATTCGGGTTTTGCGCAGGATGTTGTTTTAGGGCGCACCGATGCTTTTATTATGGATCGCGTAGGCTCTGCGGCTTTAATCAAAAAATCCGGTTTACCTTTACAGCTTGCAGGTAAACCCTTTGAAGTGATAGAAAATGCAATGCCATTTATCAATAAAGCTGAACAGATAGTCATCAGAGACCAAGTGAACGCGGCGTTATTAAGTATGAAAAATGACGGCACATTAGCGAAAATTTCTGTTAAATGGTTAGGTTCAGACGTAACCCAATAAACCCCATATTCCGGGTACTGAAAAGGTCACTTTATATTCAGTACCCGTAATACTTTTCAATATTCACATGAGCCATTTCCTATGCAAATGCCATTAGATGTTCAATATATTATTGAGCTGTTACCCATTTTACTTAAATACCTTAGCGTCACCATGGAAATGGCCCTGTTAGGTTTTTGCTTTGCAATAATACTCGCTGTTATTTTAGCGGTAGTGCGCGTATTTAAGTTACCCTTGCTGCACCACCTTGCGAGTTTATTTATTTCCTTTTTCCGCGGCACGCCTCTGTTAGTGCAACTTTTTTTACTGTATTACGGTTTACCTCAAATAATGCCTATATTGGCAGGCGTAGATGCATTCAGTGCAGCAATCATTGGTCTGTCATTACATTTCTCAGCCTACATGGCTGAAAGTATTCGCGCCGCCATTCTGGGCGTGGATAAAAGTCAGATGGAAGCTTGTTTAAGTATTGGTATGACAAGATTACAAGCAATGCGGCGAATTATATTACCGCAAGCCGCGCGGGTAGCCACGCCTTCTTTAATGAATTATTTCATTGATATGATCAAAAGTACCTCCTTGGCATTTACTCTGGGAGTGGCAGAAATCATGGCGAAAGCGCAAATGGAAGCTTCCTCCAGTTTTAAATACTTCGAAAGTTTTTTAGCCGTCGCCCTTATTTACTGGGCTGTCATTGAATTATTTTCACGTCTGCAGCATTATCTTGAAATTCGTATGAATAGAGCTTACTAATGATTAAAGTAAAAAATCTAAGCAAAAAATTTGCCGATAATATTGTTTTAAACGGCATTGATTTCCAGGTTTCACAGGGCGAAATAGTGGTGATTATCGGTCCATCGGGCACCGGAAAATCGACATTATTACGTTGTTTAAATTTTCTTGAAACCCCAAGTTCAGGAATTATTGAGATAGCGGGAGTGAAGGTCGACAGTGCAACGGCGACGGCAACGCAAATAACCAATCTGCGTAAAAAAAGCAGCTTTGTATTTCAAAATTACTCTTTGTTTGCCAATAAAACAGCACTGCAAAATGTCGCTGAAAGTTTGATCACCGTTTGGAAGGAGCCAAAATCCGCTGCCTTAAAACATGCAGAAACTATTTTACAACAAGTCGGGCTGAGTGAAAAAATTCACCAATACCCCTCGCAGTTATCAGGCGGCCAGCAGCAACGTGTTGGTATTGCACGTGCAATGGCATCCAAAGGTGAGGTTATCTTGTTTGATGAACCAACCTCGTCACTTGATCCTGAATGGGTTGATGAAGTGTTAGCGGTAATGAAGCAATTAGCACTGCAGAAACAGACCATGATCATTGTGACCCATGAGATGCAGTTTGCGCGGGAGGTGGCTAATAGGGTGATCTTTATGGAAGGCGGCAATATTGTCGAGCAGGGCACGCCACAACAGATATTTGAAAATCCGCAACATCAACGCACCAAAAAATTTGTTGCCCGGGCGACAAAACAGAGTATATCCGCACTTGATTCAGCCATGCTCTAGCTGCCGAATATATAGGCACATAAAAAAGGCCTTTTACGAGTACATAAAAGGCCTTTTTTATTATGATCACCTCTTAATAAATTAAGCGATAATACTAAGCTTAGTCTTTACGGCTTGTTACTTCTAACAAGTGGTAACCGAACTGAGTTTTAACTGGCCCCTGAACAGCACCTACAGGCGCACTAAAGACGACTTTATCAAATTCCGGCACCATCATACCTGGTCCAAATTCACCTAACGCGCCACCTTGAGCACCCGATGGGCATGAAGAGTGTTTTTTGGCAAGATCAGCGAAATCAGTACCTGCTTCAATTTGTTGTTTAATCTCGAGACAGCTTTCTTCAGAACTTACTAAGATATGACGAGCACTTGCTAGAGCCATTTTATTTTCCTTTTGAGTTATGTAATGGACAACGATAAATTATTTTAACTCATCAAGCAAACCGTTATTAGTTTGATTTTAATATTTATTTTTAATAACCTATTGAAAAAATAAATATTAGCCATATTATGTCTTGGTTGATTTATCCATTTTGAGGTTTTTATGAAACGTATCGCTTTATTTTTACTCACAAACTTAGCCGTTATGCTGGTCTTAGGTATTGTACTGAGTTTGGTTTTTAGGTTTACCGGCTTAGATTCACGGAGTACAGGAGGTCTGCTGGTGCTGGCCGCTGTTTTTGGTTTTGGGGGTTCATTTATCTCTTTAGCCATGTCGAAGTGGATAGCTAAACGCAGTACAGGGGCAGTGGTCATCACTCAACCTAATAATGACACTGAGCGCTGGCTTGTTAATACCGTTGCAGCACAAGCTGAAAAAGTGGGTATCAGCTGTCCTGAAGTCGCCATTTATGATGCGCCTGATATGAACGCTTTTGCCACTGGCATGAATAAAAACAAAGCCTTAGTTGCCGTCAGCTCCGGTTTATTGCAATCCATGACGCGGGATGAAGCAGAAGCTGTTTTAGCCCATGAAGTGAGTCATATTGCGAGCGGCGATATGGTCACAATGACGCTGCTTCAAGGTGTGGTGAATACCTTTGTTATTTTTATTGCCCGGGTGTTAGGCAATATTATTGATGGCGCGCTAAACAATAATAATTCACAATCCGAGGGGCGTGGATTTTCCTATTATATTATTGTGTTTGTTTTAGAAATGGTCTTTGGCGTATTGGCAAGTACTATAGTAATGTACTACTCACGCCAGCGGGAATTTAGTGCAGATTCAGGTGCCGCTAAGTTAGTCGGGAAAAACAAAATGATAGCCGCATTACAACGCTTACAAAAAGGCGCTGAGCCTCATTTAGAAGGTAATATGATGGCATTAGGTATTTCAGGAAAACGCAGTGGCGGGTTATTTATGTCTCACCCGCCATTAGAAAGCCGTATCAAAGCACTGCAGGAAAACTGATGATTTGTAACCACTATTAAATAAAAAAAACACCGCTGTTCTGAAAAATAGCGGTGTTTTTATCTGTCCTTATTTTATTTTTCTGCCACAATCTCAACTGTATTGATCACTGCGCAAACAGGGAGCTTCAATGGGCAAACCGATTCAAATCGAACAACCCGTCAATGCAGCAGAGTATGAATTTTTTTCTGTCTTTTGGTCAAAAATACCCTTCGCTATATACCGGAAGAACTATTATTAATTGTATGAATTTTTTTAAACTTTTATTTTTATTGTCAACTTTGCTTGTTCATGGGAGTCTCTATGCGGATGTTAACTTTTCCATAAAAGGGGTGGATAATAAGGAGGTAAAAGATAACATAAGTGTTTTTTTGAAGGCCTTGTCACAACCGCAAGATGCTAATAACCAAAGTTATTTACAGCAAGTACAAAATTCAGCCCGGCAAGCGGTGACTGCTTTAGGCTATTATCAAATGAATCTGGACGTTAATGTAACAGGCGAAACAGATAAACAGACAGTGACACTGCAGGTTAGTCTGGGGGTGCCCACCCGTATCACAGAGTTAAATTTAAAACTGATTGGAGAGGGCAATTCAGATCCCGATTTTTTGAAAATAGTTAAAAGTTTTCCGCTTAAAAAAAATGATATTCTGCACCATGGAAAATATGAGCAGGGGAAAAGGCAACTAAAAACTCTTGCTCAGCGATACGGTTATTTTGACTCTAAATTTATCAAAGCCTCGGTTGAGGTTACCTCTGTCACTAACAGTGCTGCCGTCAATATCTGGTTTGATACCGGTATTCGCTACCAATTTGGTGAGTTGTCTTTTTCATCGGAAGACTTGCCAGCCAAAAAATTTGTCACTGCATTACAAAATTTTAAAGCGGGCGACCCCTATGATTCTCGTACCTTAATTAAATTTAATACGGAAACTAATAGAACCGGTTATTTTAAAAACATCTCCATTTTACCGGAAATAAAAAAAAAGCAGGGACGCCGGATTCCACTTTTAGTGGTCGCTAAAATGCGCCCTAAAGACTCATTTAATGCCGGCATAGGCGTTAGTACCGATGAGGGAATTCGGGGTAAATTTCGCTGGATGAGACCCTGGGTCAATCAATATGGTCACAGCATAGTAGGTAATGTTGTCGCCTCGGTGCCCCGGCAAGAAGCTTCTTTAGCCTATAACATTCCTATTGAGGATCCTCTTTACCATTATTATTCTATTAAAACAGGCTACAAATTCGTTGATGACAATGATACTAATACCAAACAATATTTATTCAGTGTCGGTCGCTACAAACTTTTAGACAATAACTGGTTGCGCAATGTGTTTATTCGATATGATCAAGAGTCCGGTGTACAGGGGCAACAGAATTTTTCAACTGAATTAATTATGCCGGGGATAAGTTTTAGCCGCACAAGATTACGTGGCGGTCTTCATCCAACTTGGGGAGACACACAACGATATGAAATCGCCGGTGCCCATAAAAGTTTTTTTTCAAGTTCGGATTTATTTAAAGTTTATGGAAAAGCAAAATTTTTGCGCAGTTATAACGAACAGCAATTTTTCAGCACCACGGAAATTGGCGCTCTTTATACGGACTCTATCTATAACGTCCCGGCTTCAATGCGATTTTTTGCAGGGGGAGATCAAAGCATTCGCGGTTACAGTTACGAAAGCATCTCCCCTAAAGATGATGACGGCTATTTAATTGGGGGAAAATATATCGCGGTGCAAAGTTTAGAATATCGTTTTCCTGTGGCAGATAATTGGAAGTTGGCAACTTTTGTTGATGCGGGAACGGCGACCTCTAGCTTCAGCGAGCCTATTTCTGTTGGTGCTGGTCTTGGTATTGTTTGGTCATCTCCGATCGGCCCGGTCAGATTTTATGTGGCAGCGCCAGTGAATAACTCAGATACAAGCATTAATAAATGGATGGTGCACTTTATGATTGGACCTGAATTATGAGTACGAGGTTAAACATTTTAACAATATGTAAAAAAATATTTTTAGCGTTAATCTTATTATTCGTCCTTATCTTAGCCGCTCTGAGTTATATTTTATTTACCCATTCAGGTAATAATCTCGCGATTGGATTTGCCAAAAAGATCGAGCCGGGTCTTTCCATTACCCTGGAAGAGGGGACTTTATTAAATAACCCCCGCTTTTCTGACGGCAGTTGGAAATCTGATCTTTTCTCAGTCTCTTTTTCTAATTTATCCTATTCCTTTGACTGGTCATGTGTTTTAAAAAAATTGTGTATTGAAAAACTGCAAGCCGATGATCTGGTTATTGTTTTAGACTTAGATAAGGCGCAGCAACCGACAGAAGCGGAAATTCAAGCACAGGCTAAAGATCCCTTCACCTCGCTGCAACTACCAATTGAAATTGATCTTCAATCCCTGATATTAAACAACGGTGCTTTTAGCATGCCTGAGCTTGTCTCGGTTAATGTTAAACATTGGGAAATCAAAGCCCATGGTTATCAGGATAATATTACCATTATTAATTCAATCACAGAGGGGCTGCTGGTTGATCTTCCCGGTAGCAAAGATACTCCTAAGCCAGATGCAGCAACAGAAACAAACAATTTAACGGCATTAAATTCATTGCCGGCATTAATCAGTGAAGAAAATTTATCGGATATCTCATCCTTTTTTAATTTAGATATTAAAAATATCCAAATTTCAGACTTTAAATTAACCCAAGGTGACAAACAAAGCCTCGTTTCGGTAAATTCGGCACAGGCGGCCTTCAGATTCTTTTATAACAATTTAGAAGTGGATCAATTCAAGATTGATATGCCGGATGCAGATCTGCAATTAACGGGAGAAATAAATTTTAGCGGTAAATATCCACTCGCGCTGCAATTAACCGGCACCATTAAAGATCTAAAATACCTAGAGCCGAACTCTCTGTTTAACTCTCAGCATTTTAGTTTAAAAAGCAGTGGCGATTTTTCTGATTTAAAAACAGACTTGCAGCTTAGCGATAAAATAACCGCACAAATGAAATTAGAGGTAAATTTATTAGCAGATAATTTACCTTACAGTATCAAACTGGATTGGCAAAAATTGGCTTGGCCCTTTGATGGAAAAGCCGCGTATTTTTCACCAAAAGGGCAGTTAAGCAGTCAGGGAAAACTTAATGATTATCAACTCAGGTTACAGGGTGATTATGAATTAGAAAATATGCCCGGCGGAAAAGTAGATTTAAAGGCGGCAGGGGACTTACAAAAATTAAAGGTCGATAAATTAAAAATAAATACTCTTAACGGCTTGCTGCAATTAACAGGTTTACTGGACTGGTCAAATAAAATTATATGGCAGGGCCAATTAGACATTAAAGATATCGATTTAAAACAATTAGAAACTGAATATACAGGCCGATTTAACGGTAAAATAAAACAATATGCTGCCATTGAGCTAAATGAAAATAAAGCCCCAAACTGGAAAGTTTCTATTCCTGAAATGGCTGTTACCGGACAATTTTTAACCCGCCCCTTTGCGATCAATGGTGTCATTAACGGCAACGATAAAGAGGGGCTAATGCTGCGGAATGTTTACCTGAATAATGGTGATAACCAAATTCTGATCAATGGCAAACTAGCACAACAAAATGACTTGACTGTCGCAGTCAATATTAAAGATCTCGGCCATGCGGTACTTAAAAGTGCTGGTGTTATCAAAGGAAAAGTTAAGATCATGGGACCTATGGATGCCATTAAGGTCGACGCTGATTTGCAAGCAGATAGACTGCGCTATGAGACATCTTCACTCAAATCCTTAACCCTTAATGGCCAACTACTGCTTTCAAAACAGCCCAAAGCAACCCTCGCTGTGCAGGCCAAAAAAATCAAAGTTTCTGACCAGGTCATTGATAGTATTGATATAAAGGTTAAAAATATTGGCCGTACAGCGCAGGGTGAGAATCATCAGATCGACCTTCAAGTTGTCAGTGAAATGATCTCCAGTGATATGCAGGTGCAATTAAAACAGGCCGGTGATAAATGGTTGACGTCAATAAGTGCGGCTGTTTTAGATCTTCAGAAACAAAAACTGACACTTAACAGTCCCTTCGATGTAATCATCGAAAAACAAGATGTGCAACTTACGGCGCATTGCTGGACGGCCTCAAGCCGGAGCATAAAAAATAATGGCAAGTTATGCCTGAAAAAATTTAATCTAGGTAAAACTAATAATATTATATTGCAGATAGACTCCTACCTGCTTGCGGGTCTTGATGGCATATTACCTGAAGACATCAGCTTTGATGGTGCAATTTCGGCAGATGCGGATATAAGCTGGAAAGAAAATAATAAACCGGCCGCAAATATAAACGTCTATTCTACCGACATGAAAATGAAACTAAAGCTCGCACCAGATGATAAAAATATTGTTGAGTATCCGGTTGATTCATTTGTTATAAATGTCGTTTCAAACCAGAAAAATATAGATTTTTCAGCCAATATTTCATCAAAAAAATTACTCAATGCGCAGGTAAAAGGTCAATTAACAACTAAGGCCAATAGCCCGAATGTACAAGCAAATATAGACATTGACGTGCCAAATTTTGAGCCTTTCAGGGTGCTGATCCCCGAACTTGAAAAATTATCCGGCATGTTAACAGCAAATTTAAGCATTAACGGAGACATTAAAAATCCGCTGGTTAATGGCGAGATCCAGGTGACAGATACCTCGATTAAAGCGGTAGGGGCCCCGGTCCAAGTACATGATCTAAATACTATGGTTAAAATCACTAACAGATCTGCCATCTTAGAAGGTTATTTTGATACTAATGCGCAAGAGATCGCAGGCAAAAAAAGTAACAAAACATTCAGATTTATCAATAAAACACTGGGCCTTGTTGATACCTCGCTTAAGTTTGTGACCTCGCCACTGCATAAAAATAAGAAGATAAAAAAGGAAGATATAGAAAGGGGTAAGGCCTACATCACAGGTGAGTTTGACTGGCAGGATAAGTTTAAGGGCAAAGTTAATTTATATGGAAATAAATTGGTTATAAATGATTATTCTAAAATTTATCTTCTGGTCAGTCCAAATTTGGAATTAACCTTTGAGCAAACGATCAGTTTAACGGGAGACATTGCTGTTGATCAGGGACAAATCACAGTAAAAGAGTTACCTGCCGGTGCAGTTTCAACCTCTAAAGATATTGTAGTTGTTGATATTAAAAAGAAACCTAATGCAACTGACTTGCCTATAATCATAAATTTAAGCGTTGATCTTGGACGAAAATTAAAAATTGAAGCCCTTGGTTTAGACACATCAATCACGGGTGATCTCATCATCAGGAAACGATTGGATAAAGATCTCACCATACATGGTGACTTAAAGCTGATTGATGGTAGTTATCGCGCATTAGGTCAACAACTGGTATTACAAAATAGCAGAATAATATTCCAGGGGATTCCTGAATCTCCCTACATTTCAATTGAAGCAATCCGCGATCCAAATAAAATAGAAGATGATGTTATCGCGGGAGTGCGAGTAACAGGCACGCCGGATCAACTTGAACTGGTTATCTTTTCTGAACCCAGCATGTCTCAGCAGGATGCTCTAGCCTATATCACCCGTGGAAAATCCATATCGAGCAGTCTCAATGGCCAGGAAGATAATCAGTTTACCAACCTGCTTATAAATTTTGGGGCCGGCCAAACATCTGAAGTGATGGGGGATTTCGGTAATAAAGTCGGTATAAGTGATTTATCGCTTACTGCCAGCGGTGAAGGCGATGCCCAGAGTGTCGGTGTCAGTGGCCGTATTGCCCCAAATTTAGAAGTCAGTTATGGGGTTGGCGTATTTGATAGCTTTACAATATTTTCAATTCGTTACGAATTGTTTGAACGTTTTTTTATAGAAGCCTCCAATGGCTTAAATCAAGCTGTCGATGTGTATTATCAATGGGATAACGAATAATCTTCAATAATTAAATTAAGTGAGTTATTTACAGCGCTAAAGCTAACCAGTAATAAAAGGGTGCTTGTCACAAAGTTTTATTGGAAACTTCATTGCCGTAACCTCAGACAGCAGGCTTTTGTTACAAAATATTATTGAAAACAGTATGAAGGCTTACTTTCACGGGATCATAAAAATAACTGGTTATAAATACAGTTAAATATCATTGCCCGTAAAATCCTGACTTATTGAACTTAAGTAACTATTAAATTCAGTGAACTAACTTAAATTATCCAGATTCATTGTTGGTAAAGGCTGATATTTATAGATACCCGGTTAAATTGAGTTATCGATAATAATCTAAAAATCACCAGATACAGTTAATTAACTCAAAACGATTAAAAATATTGGATTAGATCGAATCTTAAGTGTCAAAAAAGAACTTAAAGATTTACTAAGATTATTTTATTTATAATAAAAAACTGGCATGTGTATTAGATAGCCGGCTTAAATTTCAATAGTCCTGGTCAGTTATGAACGGCTAAGTAATCCAAGCTATTTAAATAGCGCCAGACAGTTAATTACTTGGTTATGAAAAGCTAAGCAACAAACCCAATAAACTTAAGTTAACAATATATTAAAATAAAATTAACCGCGCTCAAGCCTTTAGATGATACTAAGCGACATAAAGTTTAATGAATTTAGATTCACACACTAGTTTGCCGGCTAAAATCTGCGGGCAGTAACAGCTTCAATAATAGCAGTAGCAGTGAATCTAAAAATTAGCCTTGGGAATTGATGACAATAACAGTTGCCTGAAGTTTATAGTCTAGAGGAAAAGACTATTTGTAAATAAGGCAAATAAAATCAAATAGATAGATGTCTACAGGTCGCCATTTAATTTACAAAATATCGAATGACTTTTATCATCCAACGATTAGTGGTTTCAATTTAAAACGATAGATTACTAATATAAGCTAGTATTATACCCATACTCAGTAGCAATCACCAATGCGCATAATGTATATTATGTTAAATAGAGTTTATATATATGAAGAATGAGATCCGATCTCATGTGTTAGTCGTGTTTTAAAATGAGATCCGATCTCACGTCGATTTAAAACAGTATTTACCA
>DATBNI010000026.1:0-3326 GCA_036554425.1 Psychromonas sp. | reverse complement strand
TGTTATAAAATCTCTATGTAGAATAACTATACTTCAATTTTATGCCTAGCATCTCGGCACAATTTTCCTTGCTGACTTTGCATCTTGAAGTAACATGGGTATAATCTATCCACTTTTTAGTGCGTGTTGCAGATTGTGCTTTAAATCATTTATCCGCTCAATAATAGACAGTACTAGCGGATTGATAAGGCATAAGCCGGATATTATATCTCTTTGCAGAGCATTCTGTCGCGCTTATTGCCCTATGTTCGCCAAACCTTTGTCTCTTTTGAGCAAGCTAAAGCCTGTTATATGTATCTGATTAAAATCAATTAGCGATTGTAGCAAGCATAGTGACACATTTACCAATATGCATCAGAAATACTGACCGAAAAAAGTGATAATTTGAGTTTTTCCGGATCCGTACTGAGCAACACTTGAGGGGTTCTTATCGGCGATAAATATAAAAAGAAGCACAAACAATCGAATAACAAACAAAGGCAGGGAAAAATCAGAAAGCTAAGACCAAAAGGAGAAACAGTTAATAATGCTTGCAAATAATGACTCACACTGCAATATGCTGCAAATCAGCCCTGATTTGCAGTTCACAAGCCGCGTTAACTGTCTCTAGCCGCGTCTATGTCTCGCTTGGCATCAGCTTATAGGTGATCACAAACAACGCATTGGTATCCGGATAGATTTCTTTAATGAGATCTTTAAGCCTCGGTAATGCCAAGGATTCCTGTTGAGCATGAAATGCATTGAGCTCATTAAAGGTTATTGGCTCCACAGACACAATTTCTATATCACAAACCTTTTGATCTGTTTCCAAGGTAAAAACGGCAACTTGAGAGCCGACAATATAATGGCTTTCAGACTTATCCCGGATCGTTATTGTCTTTTTACCTGATTTAACCAATGGCGCAAGAAATTCAAAAAACGTAATCTTATCAGGAATATCCGTCATTATTTTTTAAACTTATCGGCCGCGTCACTGAAAGAAGACTTAATCGAATCCCATGCAGATTCCAGATCCTCTTTCGCCGATTCCCACGATTCTTCACTTGCGTCCGCGATTGCTGCGAGCTTGGTCTTTCCCTCCTCAATCTTGCCTTCCAGTGCATCGATCTGCTTGTTTAATGCCAGTTGTGCATCACTGCTGCCCCCGGAGGCCTTAGCCTTAAGCTTGTCGACTTCTGCTTTCCATTCGTCCAGCTGAGCCTGTTTTTTCTGCTGATAGAGCTCTTTTTTATTCATTGCTTCTTCCTCTTTTAGCTTGGGCCTTGTGCCATGTAACGGCTGAAGCAACAACAGCTTGTGTGATGTCACCTCGGCTTTTTTATTTGAATTTAGCTCAAATATTCTAACCATTAAAAATAATAGATTAAAAAGTCAAAATTTGCAGGGCGTTTATCTCCTTTATTTTCCTTCCTCATCTTCCTCTAGATCAGCATGAGCATCTGCTTCAAAACTGCTCACATTTTCCAGTTCGCCAAACCAAAGATATGAACTTGTAATTTCATACTGGCGCTCGTTGTCTGTGCGGGAGAGCTCTTTCAGTATCCAGAGTATATTTTTGGCATCAGGGAAGCTATCTCCACTGATTTTCTCTTCAAAAAGACGATTTAAGATTGCATTTTCATTCAATCCATTTGCAAGCAACCTGACTATCACAGCATGCAGCGATGAATCAAAGATCTCAAATGAGTCTTTTTGATCTGCTGTTATTTTGACAGTAAATTTAACGCCTGTCGGCTCTGTGAAGGTGCCATTGTAGGCTTTTCTTAAAAGTTCATAAGCATTAAAAAGGCTCATGTGATAGGCAGGATCTGCATGGACTTCCCAGAGATTCTTTTCAAGCATTTGATGACTTATTTGATCTATTTTGCCTTCAGTAATTTCATCTTTAAAAATACGAGTTAAAAGCAGTTTGGCGGATTCATGAGCGTCAAAATCATTAAGTGACATCAAACACATCTCTTTTAACTCTGATTCACCCATTCCGACAAGATCATCTTCACTGATATCAATCATAGATAACAGCGCTTTATAATCATCTGCTGTCCAAGCATTTTCAATCTCGGAAATCTTCTGAAAAGATAGCATCTCCACATTAAATTCTTTGTTCATTGTAATCTCCTATCATTAAGCTATCGGGCGTATTCGATGCTGTAAAAAATTAAAAAACGTAATATTATCTGCAAGATCCGTCATTATTCATTCTCACTTTGTAATATTTAAGCACATGACTATTACGCTAACACTTTTGACCGCATTGTTATATTTCATTTTTCCCAAACCGGCAGCTTCCCGTTACGCCGCAGTGTACCGTTCCAAGATATAAGGCCGCTGAAATACCTGCCATTGTATATGGGCGGAGACCCGGCCAAGCCTTTTTTAAAGCACTTGCTGAACAGGGTGATTGGCTTGGGGAGATGCTTTTTCCTGTTGTTGAGCATCAGGCTGCAAGAAATAAATTATCATCGCCTCTGCTGTTTAAAAAAGTCTGGACGTATTGTTAGGCTATTTTACAGTGCCTGGTCAGAATGATCGTTCTGTACTTATTGCATGCACTTTGTAGTGAGATTTAAATCTTCCAGTGTAACTGCCTTCAGTGATCCCGCAGTACGAAATGCTGGTCTCTCTCTTATACTTTGTCCCGTGGCCAGATAGAGGCAGTTACTCCAATCAATTAATTTCGGCATCATTCTATGGAGCAAGGCATTAAGAGCAGGAGATAGTTATTCTCCTTTCACAATATCGTATGGAAGGATTTTGAACAGCTTTAGCTGACCACGAAGTGGTGAAGAACAGGATGTTCTGAATAAAACTTACAACGCAGTTAGGGATAATGTTAACCAGTAAGAGTGATCACCTTTTTATTTCCTTTGGTATTAGCTAGTTGATTGCTCGGCTCTCGCTAAGAATATTCCCATTGCAATGAATAAAGAACCGAAGACTTTGTTTTGTAATTTCACAAAATTAGATTTAACTAAATATGGCTTCACTAAAGTCGCCAATAAAGCATAACTGCACATAATGGCCAAATCGATCATCAGCACCGTACTCCCTAATGCAATATATTGAAAAACCAAGTCAAGTTCCGGATTTAAAAATTGTGGTAAAAAAGCAGCTAAAAATACAATTGATTTAGGGTTCATCATATTGGCAACAAAGCCTTTCCATATTAAATATTTATTGGATGTATTAGATGCTAATTCATGTTCCTCGGATACAGCTCCCTTATTACTGAAAAATTTAGATTAAATTATGAAGCAATGAAAATGATGATTGAATATCACAACGATTTTCATATCAAACCAGTCGTAAATCCAATTGAAATGCCA
>DATBNI010000590.1:0-6699 GCA_036554425.1 Psychromonas sp. | reverse complement strand
TACTCCTTGGCTGTGCTATCGAGCACTCTATCTGCAAGTTTTATTTGATATAAATTCGGATCTATTTCTAATTCACCAAAGTGTAAAATTTGTTTGTCTTGATCTTGTTTTTGTTGTTGGTGCTCACTGCGACGTAAATGTGCTTTTACTCTGGCTTGCAGCTCTAAAACTGAAAATGGTTTAGTTAAATAATCATCGGCACCATTTTCTAATCCTCTGACTATATCTAATTCGGATGATTTAGCCGTGAGCATAATAATAGGCACATCAGGCTGTAATTGATGCAGTCTTTTGCATAATTTAAGCCCGTCTGTACCGGGTAACATAATATCAAAAATCGCCAAATCGTAATTTTGATGGAGGTGTTTATAGGCTTCGCCACCATGATTAAACACTTCTACTCGGTGATCCAGCATAGACAGATTAATTGAAATAATATTTGCGATGTCTTGATTGTCTTCTACCAACAATATTTTTTTTGTCATCAGCTTCGCTACTCTTATCCATTGATTGCCTGTCAATATAGGTAAGAGTAGCTAACTAACAATTTTATTGCATACGTTTAATCGTTAATTTTCCAGCTGGGTTGTCGAACTTGTGCTCCGGGAGTAAATTCGAGCCGCTTAACTCATGCGTTGTTAATACACCGGCATGCACATAAACTCTGTTTACATCGCCAATGCGACTGGCATTGAAGCCTTCACCACCTAAGCCTGGTACGGCCACTTCATTATTCATTTCAGTCCCCGCGTCATAAACCGCTAACATCTTTTGATAGCTGTCGCCAAGGGCTAAACTGCTTAAGTCCATATCGGTGAAGCCCGTAAAGCCATCGTTGGTGTTAATTAACATAGTGGCCAAACTCACACTGAACGGTGCACCTTTTTTTATTTCAAGCGTCCAGCTTATCGAATCTCCTGGTGTAACGGGTGTACCACTGATCTGGCTTTGGTGTATGCCGCTTAATGCGCTAAGTTCACTGGCATCGCCACCTTCAGCTAACTTTTCTAAGGCCAGACTCGCAGTTTCTCCTGCCTGCCATAATTTCATCTTTGCAGCATGAGTCATTAATGCTGGTGGTGAAAAAATTTGCCCTTGCGTTATGTTCAGCAATGTCACTTCATAAATAAAAGGCTTTGCGTTGTCGCTGTTGTCATTATTGTGATGGCAAGCGGCTAAGGTTGCCGTCAGTGCCAGCAAGGCTAAATATTTACCATGTTGTCGATTAATGTTTTTCATGAAAAATCTCCTTACTTAACAGTAACAACTAATTGAGCGACAGGGTTTAACCATCTGTGAATGGTGCTGTTGACATCAGAAATCCCCCCTATAGCATCTGTATCACCGACATTACCCGGATGTATATGCACACTGTCGTTCGCTTCGTTGTTACTTGCGCCCGTTGCGCCCGTGCCTGCGTTACCACTTGGATCGGCTGGAATACCGGGGACGCCTGGCGTACCGCCGCCATTAATAATTTCATCGTTGACTTCTGTTCCCGCATCATAAGCATTTAACATTATTGTATAAGTGCCTGCTTCAGTGGGGATTTTCCAGCTGTCTAAGCCGACAAAACCATCGTTTGTGGGCAGCAGCATGGCGGTTAACGATAAATACATGTTGGCACCCGTATCTATCATCCCGGTAGAGGTAACGCCCGCCAGCGTTGGCACCGAGGTTAACTCTAAATTAACCCCGGAAGCTGCGCTCACTGCTGTTTTTAAGTCTGAAGTATCACCGCCTTCGGCCATTTTCTGCAAAGCCGTTGTCGCCGTTTCACCTAAATGAAATAATGAGATTTGCTGTTCGTGCGCTGCCACTAATACCGGTGTGAACGAAATAGAATGCGTTAAATTGAGTAATTTAATATCAAGCTCAGCGGCGTTTACTTGAGCGGTGATTAGTAAGCTTGATAGAACAGATATTGACTGAAGTGTTTGTTTAATTTTCATGGCTGTCTCCTTTATTAAGTAACTAAAGTTATTAAGCAACTACAGTCTAAGTAATAAATATCCCCGAGAGGTGATTAAATTATCACAAAAGAATCCCAAGTTTTTTCAGCAAATGAGGAGAAGGATCAGGGCGAAAAAATGACTGCAGATTGTTAGCGGATTAGACTGCAAAGACAGTGGATCCACTTTGAGTGTTAGTCTACAGTTGTTTAAATGCCGGAGGATGTAATATATGTTTAAAATCAGTCTGTTATATTTTCTGATTTTCAGCTGTCCTTCATCTTGTTTGGCAGAACTCAGGGCTGACGGGGCTCTGAGCCTGTGTACGCTGTCAGCAACCAGCAAAAATAAAGGCTTTATTATCAGACCCAAACCACTTGCTGATCCCTGTATCTGCAAGTAATTTGGGTATGCACTATTGATAAAAGGTTATTGCTAACAAATCACTGCTGAGTAAAGCTTGGGTAATCAATTAAGCCCTTTTCAGCGCCGCCAAACAGCGTCTCTGGATCATGTGTTGCCCAGATTTGGTTATTCTTAATACGCAGCGGCAGATCCGGGTTAGCCACAAAGGGTCGGCCAAAGGCAATCATATCCGCAAGGCCGTCTTCAATCGCTTGCGTCGCACGCTGCGCTGAATATTTACCCGCATAGATCAATATACCTTGATAGGCGCTGCGCAGGGCGAGTTTAAATTCAAGGGACATCATTGGCGCATCATCCCAGTCGGCTTCTGCAATATGCAGATAAACAACTTTATGTTTATTCAGCAGCGCGGCGATGGCGGTATAGGTTTCCTCAGGTTTGGCATCAACGGTGCCATTGAGTGTGGTTAATGGCGCCAAGCGCACACCGACTTTGTCTGCACCAATCGCAGCCCCGATGGCAGCTACTACCTCATCTAAAAAACGCAGGCGATTTTCAAGGCTGCCACCGTAGCTGTCGGTACGGGCATTTGCTTCAGAATCAATAAACTGGTTGATCAGATAACCGTTAGCTGCGTGTAATTCAATACCATCAAAGCCGGCTTCAACGGCATTGAGTGCGGCTTGACTATATTGTTCGACGACTTGTGCAATCTCATCAAGGCTCATTTCACGCGGCTCGACCACATCGACAAATCCCGGCAGATCGTCACCATTGTCGATAAATACTTTGACGTTTTCAGCTTTAATGGCAGAAGAGGAAATAGGCTGTTTACCATTAATATTATCAGGGTGGCTCACTCGGCCGACATGCCAAAGCTGCGCAAACATAATACCGCCATTTTCATGCACGGCATCGGTGACCTTGCGCCAGCCGGCAATCTGCGCCGGGGTATAAATACCCGGCGTCCATGCGTAACCCTTTGCCATTGCTGAAATTTGTGTGCCTTCCCCGACAATAAGGCCGGCTTCACTGCGCTGTGCGTAGTAAGTTGCCATTAATTCGTTAGCGGCATCACCCGGCTCTGTGGCGCGCGAGCGGGTCATTGGCGGCATAACAATACGATTCTTTAGGGTGATCTTACCCAGTTGAATAGGTTGGAAAAGGGAAGCTGTCATTATGGTATATCCTCTGAATTATTATTATGAATTAGTATAAGCAGATAATAACAACTAAAATAACCTGCATTAAGAGCATAAGTGACAAATAACTTTTGTAATATGTGCAACAATAAAAGCTGTTTTATATCGCCAGAGTTATAAAGAAAGCTTGGGCTGAATAAAATCAATAAATGCCGAGATACGCCGTGCGACAGAAGAAGATTTATAAAATACAGCGTAGATTTGCTCGCGGCCGGTATTGGTGAGTTTTCCTTGATCTAATACTGCAATGAGCCTGCCTGCCTTAATATCGTCATTGAGCATAAAACCCGATAAACAAGCAATGCCGTTTCCCGCAAGCGCCAGTTGACGCACGGCTTCTCCATTACTGGCGGTTAAATTCGGCTCGATATAATCAGTCCCCGCCAATGGCCAGCGATTTAATATTTTTGAATCCGTAAAACCAATCAGGTCATGGCCGGATAAGTCGTTCGCTTTTTTGGGTATGCCTCTTTGCGCCAGATATTCAGGAGATGCCACCATATACAGCAAACTTTTTCCTAACGGGCGGGCGTGTAAAGTTGAATCGCTTAAGTTACCAATGCGGATCGCCAGATCGGTTCTTTGCTCTAACAGATCCACATAACCCTCGTTAGAGGTGATCTCTAATTGAATGTCGGGGAAAGATTTTTTAAAGGGTTGGATAAGGGGCACAAGTTGGTGCAATAGAAAAGGAGTCGCGGCGTCAATGCGCAATCTGCCCGCTGGCAATTCTCCACGAGAAATAAGCAACTCTTCGGCCTGGCGAATATGCAATAAGCCGACACGAACCGACTCAACAAACAGCCGTCCTTCATCGGTAAGCTCAGTTCGCCTTGTGGTGCGATTTAAAATCGTGACACCGAGCTGTTTTTCGATTTTGCTCACCGCGCGCGATACTCGGGCTACCTGAATACCTAAGGCATCGGCGGCAGCTGAAAAACCACCACTGTCGATAACGGCAAGTAGTATCTCTAGATCATCGGAGCGAGTCAGCATGCTATTTTCCATTTAAGTTCAGGGTTTGTTGTTACAACAATAACAAAAGTAATTTTCTAATAATATGGTTTTTAACCATCTAAAAAGGCGCTTCTGTGTTGCCTATCACCCTTCAGATAGAGTTGATTGTGATTGCTTCTCAAGTGCCAGTTAAAAATCGACCCTCTGGCTTTACTCTTATCATTGAGGCATGCTTACCTGAGTCTTTAAAGGTAAAAAAAATTTCCCGTGAATCTCACAAAAGAGGCTGTGAGTTGAACGTTTTTGATTGCAGAAGGTAAAACATGACTATTAAACCAAGTAAAACCCAAACTTCATTTTTGCGCAGATTACTCGTGGCCTACTTGATTGACAATGATTTTAATACAGTACCTAAAATCATCGATGCTACGGGCATGCCTCGAAGAACCGCACAAGATACTATCAAAGCCCTGCATGAAATTGAGGTTAAAATAGAACAAGGTATGAGAGGTGAATATCGAGTCACTGATTGGGGGGCAGTGAACAAAGACTGGATAAAAAACAACTTAACACACATCTGTGCGGTACTGTCATATCCAAATGTAGAAATCTAATTTTTAATGCTTGTACTCTTGAGTATGACTGATGACACCAATGTGGAAATTTCTAAAATGAGTCGAAAGTCCATAACCTGTTGCCTGTTGTGATTATTTTGGACAAATCCGAAAGTGCCGGCGAAAACGTCTACCCGATGAAAAACAAGCGAATCGGGGCAGTGCTAAAAAGAAAAGCATCAAGAATTTTATTGCTGGCAATTAAGTGCCATAAATTAATCAAATATATATAAATAATGCGGTAATGATGCAGCACTAATGCAATAATTAAGTACATAAATTAACCACAGTAGCTGGCGATAAAAATGACCTGTATTTTTACCGGCTACAGAGATTTTATTAGCAACGGAGCAAAAGAGCATGAGTAAAAAGATAATCAACAGCACGTTTAAAACCCAACTGCTGAATGATTGTACTAACCATTTATCCCTTCAACTTAAGCAGTGTCGTGAGGGAAATGAGCCGAAACACAAAAATGTTAATCCATCATATGAAACGCCATTAGCTGATATTGTAACGGAAGAATTTATTCGCGGTTATAACTAGTGGTTTGAAGGATATCAGCCAATGTTTAACGATAGGCGAGTATCCTTTCTACTTTTTCTCGACCCGTTTCTTGAAGTGGTGACTATTTCAGGTGGGAATAACGGCCCAGCCGTTGGCAAATATCATTTTTAAACGTCTGTGTTTCGGGTGACTATCGGCAAATTCATAGCGGTCGCTCTGAAAAGCGAGTAGCAGCCGTATTATCCGCTAGTGGGATATTTTTTGAGAACACTCAAGCTGTTCTCGGAGCGCATCTTTCACCCTAGCTGCCGGTATCTTTGCCTGCTCCAGGGTAACTGATCACCGCACTTTGATAGTTAGCTGATCTTTGTATAGTTTGTGTTGGTGTTTCTCCGAACAACTGCTTGTAATGCGCATTAAATGTACTGATATGAAAAAATCCAAACTCGAGCGCCAGATCAGCAATAGTAATCTCTGTTTCATCCTTTAATAAAATACGTCTTATCTCGTTGAGCCGGCAATCCCTTATATACTGGATGGGTGAAACACCGAGTCCTTGTTCAAAGCAATAGTGCAGGGCTCTCCTGCTGACATGGGTTATTTTGCATAACTCTGTGATGGTAAGTGGATAGCGATTGGTCTGTTTAATGTAGCGACTCACTGCAGTGATCACTCTTTGCTTGGTTTGAGGCTGGACTTGTACTTCCTTAAAGCCAGGCTCAGTTTGTGCCAGTAGATCAGCTATTCTCGAGACTACCAGCGGCATTAATGTGCTTAATCTGGACAGATTTCTGTCATCTGACGGCATATTTTGAAAAGTAGCATTATGGTTATTGCCAAGCAGTAACTGAATCAATTTTGCCAGTTCATAACTAACGTATGGGTTGGGCTCGGACAGCAATATTTCATGTGCCTGACTCTGCCATCGCTCAGCATCAACTCCCACCATTTCATCCTGTAAGCTTTCTCTATCCAGCACTAATCCAAAAATATGAAAATCCTGCGGGGTAATTAACTCAAAATCAACTCCCGAGGGACGAATCATTAACTGGCCGGCTGCAATGTCGTTATTATTTATTTTCGGCCTTTGCGGCTGATGGG
>DATBNI010000063.1:0-6566 GCA_036554425.1 Psychromonas sp. | reverse complement strand
TCTTCCATCAAACGCACTGTATAACTAATTGCGCTGGGCACTTTGTGTATTTCTTTGGCTGCGGCTGAAAAGCTGCCAAGACGGGCAACTACATCAATTACCTTAAGATCATTATAAGAAAACATATCAAATCAAATATTTTGAAAGCAAGGTTCAAATATTAGCGTTTCACAACTAATAAAACCATCTTTAAACTGTGAACTCTTTATTAATAACAGCAGAGAAACATGAATCAATCCCCTTCAAAAATCACTCTAATCTGGTTTGCTTGTTTAAGCATGTTAGGATTTTTAGCGACCGATATGTATTTACCTGCATTTAGCCTGATGCAGCAGGAGTTTGCCACCTCAGAAAAACTGATTGGCTTATCATTAACTGTCTATTTATTAGGGATGGCCTCTGGTCAGTTAATTTATGGACCATTATCAGATAGATTAGGGCGCATTAAAGTACTAATAGCAGGCATGGTATTGTTTAGTGCGGCCTCACTGTTATGTGCATTTGCCAGCAATATAGAAATGTTTCTGGCGGCCCGATTTTTACAGGCATTAGGCGCTTGCAGTGCTGCGGTTATCTGGCAAGCCATCGTCATAGACCGTTATCAAGGCCAGGTTTCTGAACGTGTCTTTGCCACCATCATGCCACTCGTGGCTTTATCTCCGGCGCTCGCCCCCCTCGCAGGTGTCTTATTAGAAGATGCGTACGGTTGGCGCAGTATTTTTGTCTCTCTTGTTGTTTTAGGCACACTACTGGCAATCATGTCTCTGAAAGAAAAAGAAAGTGCCCATACAGATAAAAGCAGATCGATAAATCTGATGACCCAATTAAAAAATGATTATCGACAGGTTTTCAGTTCACAAAAATTCATCGGTAATATGCTGATGTTTGGTGGATCATCGGCTATCTTTTTTGCTTATTTAACGGGCTCTCCATTTCTGATGAACGCCATGGGCTATTCAGCAAAAGAGATTGCGCTTAGCTTTATTCCACAAACTATCGGTTTTATTGTCGGGGGTTATGGCTGCCGCGCTCTGCTCAATCGTTATACGGGCAAGCAAGTATTACCCTTTGCCTTATTATTATTAATCAGTTCAGTATTGATATTATTCACACTTTCACTGTCATTTAATATCACTACTATCTGGCCAATTTTGTTGCCATTTTGTTTAGTTGCCGTCGCCAATGGTGCAATTTATCCAATCATCATTAATCAAGCATTGGCTGATTTTAAAGCCTGTAGTGCCACAGCTTCCGGCCTGTTAAACTTTTTGCAAACCATGCTCTGTTTTGCAGGCAGTGCTATTGTCTCAGCCTTTGCCGTGCACGGTTTAATCTCAATTACGTCAGTAATGTTAGTTTCGGCCATGATTTTTGTTTTAGGTTATCTGCTGAGCAAGCGCATTAAATTAACTGACAGCGAGGTAGGCACCTGCGCTGTCATATAGCGGTTCGATTATCAGTAAGTGTTTTACAGAACAGCGGCCAATTTTTTTATTCGCCAGCGTGACAATATTTCTGAGTCTAAATAGAGTCGATAGAAGGAGAAATCGGAACATCCAATAGTTTTAAAGCAGTAGCGTAAAAATTTTAAATAACTGACCTATGGACGCTCTGAATTTAATTTTTCAAAGGCAGATGAAATTAAAAGCCAGTAAATACAACAAAGCCCCGGAATACGGGGCTTCTAATGATATATTTGACAAGCTGAAACAGGCTGAAATATTATTCTATGTTCTAAACCTAACTACGAAGTGATAAAGTAAATTATATTAAAATCATGCACTTAAAACAAAACAATTCAAGATCACCTGATTTGTGTCATCAGTTGGAAAGCTTCTGTCCAAAATACGAGGTTATATCTTTGTCATATTACGGAGCACCAAAACAACTTTATGTTCTATGGTTTCAATGAAACTTAAATAAAAAAATCAACTTAAGTGGTAGAGACTATCAATAACTTCTTCTATCAGCTTTTCATATTATTGAAGAGCATTAATCTTTGAAGGTATTGTCATTATAAATCACAGAGTGCCGCTTTATTTTTTCCCTAATCTCTTTCTCAAATTTTTCAGGGCATGTAACAGCTAGGATCGTATATATTGCCACTACTTATTTTAAACAAGCGAATACAAGAACGAACTTTAAAGGAGAGGCGGTTTTAGAATGGGGTCGAAATAAAAAGCATAAATTATCAGATAGATAAAAGATTATCACCGGCCAGCCTTTTTATTAAAATAAGCGTCTCCATTCGGATACTTTGTAACTAGTTGATTTATATGATTTTATTAAATATTTGTTAATAACTGTCTGCAAATGGCGACATTTAACTTATGAAATATTCTAACAAATACAGATTTAATTCGTAAACGACTGAATTTAAAGGGTTAATATAGTTGGCATGATTATAGCATAGTAGATAGTAGTGTTGTCGTTATTCAATAGCGAGATCCTCAAAACTATTCTAATAAATTTAAAAACGGAGTTATATCATGAACAAAACACTTATCCTTGCTTTAACAATTGTCTTCGCAACATTTGGCTGTACTGAAGAAGACACCGCTGCCTCTGGCATGGCAGATGAAGTGGTTACCTCTGATGCAGCAAGTGAAACGGATACTGCGAGTAAAATAGACGAAACAGTTATCTCCAGCACAACCTCTGACGCAGACGTTTCCGATGCGATGATTCACAGCAGCTTTCAAGCTATTGATACAAACCTAGACGGGATTATTAACCGGACGGAAGCTGAGGCTGATACTGAACTGCTGGGCGCTTTTATTGAGCTCGATTTGGATAAAACAGGTGATCTAAATGAGGTTGAATACAATAACTTTGTTATGGTGACTAAATAATAGAAAATCAGATAGTTAACTTACTTTCTGTTGATACGAAGGTAAGTTAACTTAATCAGCGTCATAATTAATCGCTTTTTTATTTATACTTGGCTTTTATCGTGACTGATACCGCCCTTTTAATATTAACCATAAACGCCACATTATTTGTAATATATCAATTATTTCTGCACAATAGTTGAGACCCTTTATCAGCCTTTAGGCTTTGTCTCCCAATAAGATCTGGCGTGTATAATGCGAATTCCAATTAGACTCATCCCCTTAAAACACCTTCTTTTGGTCGGATTTGTGATCTCATTAATTCCACTGGGATTATTTGTATGGCAAAGCACAGTTATTCAAAAAAATGTGAGTTTGTCATGGCAGAAATTTACAGATGATTCAATAAATGCGGTACGGATTGCGGTTGAGCTCGATAATCTTTTGGTAGAGGTCGAAAGATCGACAAAACAGCATATGATACTGCAAACTGAATCCATTGAAATACTCGCAAATAATAATATTAACCACTACAAAAAACTGCTTACCGAGTTTACCAAACTCTCTCCCGCTAGCCTAACTGACTTGTGCCTGGCCCAACAAAATAATATTAAGCAGCTAGCAGGCAGTTACTCAAGGATTGAAGTACATAAATTAAATGGGTTACTGAAAAACCTTCGAGCGAATCAATCTGCAATTATGGCTAGCTTATGGGATTATATTGATGCCTCCAAAGCAGAGCAGATAGCCCTTGGCCAAAAAAAACAGAAACAAGTTACTCTGGGGTTGCTGGGGGTTTCATTTATAACGTTTTTATTACTTATTGTACTTAGTTCAAAAGTTGTAACGCCAGTCAATATTCTTAAAAAGAAGATCAGTCAATTAGGTAAAGAAAAACATAACCTGCCGAGCACCCCCTCTACATTTAAGGGTCCGAAAGAATTATTAGAGATAAACACACAACTTGATAGGCTTGCACAGCGCTTAAGTAAACTGGAGATGTTGCGCCAGTCTTTTTTACGGCATGCATCGCATGAGTTTAAGACACCATTAGCCAGTATTATGGAAAGTTGTGCAATATTAAAAGATCAGATATCAGGCCCGCTCACTCCAACACAAAAAGAGGTTGTTGGAATTTTAGAAGACTGCACACAGAGCCTGAAACACCTAACTGAGCAGCTTCTGGATTATAACTATCTATTACAGCATTCAAATCCAAATATCGCCACATATGATGCGCTGAATATTATCGAGCAGTCAAGAAAGCGCTATGAACAATTCTTTCTAAAAAGAAAACAACAAGTTACGATAGAATGCCAACTCACAGAGATCAATACAGACTGTAAATTATTAACCCGGATCATAGATAACCTGCTAAGTAATGCCCAAGCCTATGGTTTTGAAAACGGTAGCGTCTTCGTTAAACTATATGCAGATGCCAATGCCTATATAGTTATGGTGGCGAATACTGGGCCCAGGGTTCCTGATGATCAAAAAGATACTATTTTAGAGCCTTTTGTCCGTAGTGATGTCGTAAGACATGACTCATTACTTGGAACAGGACTTGGCCTGTCGATTGTAAGAGATTGTGTTCATCTGCTCAATGGAAGTGTAACATTCATTAATATTCCTGATTTTGATTTTACGATTAAAATCACCTTACCCTTACCATAGATAAAGGTTTCTTGTGAAAATACTATTTTTTATCTTATCTATTTTTTTATTGTCAGCTTGCAGTCAACTGCAATTTATATTGAGCAGTGATAAAGCAAACTCACAACGCACTGCAGCTAACACAAAAGAGCATCTGCACCGAGGCTGTAATTATTATCCTTACGATAATTCAGATACGCCATGTAACCTCTTCGGCTGGCAGGCATTTGTCTATCAATCGTTGTCACAAACACAAGAGGAGCACCATGCGGCATTACTTTCCTTAGGAACGAGTCAAGGGGATAAGTTTAAGCAATTTATTTTATTGGCTGATCATTATGAATCAGATGCCGTTCGTACACAGGCAATAGATGCTATCTTTAAGATTTCCTCTGAAAATAACAATAGCTTTGGTTACTTTTTTAATATTATTGCAACCTTGCAAAAACATGAGCTGTTAAATAAACAAAAGGCAGCAGATCTGCAGACAGAGCTAACCAACAGCTCCCAACAGAATTCCGCATTAAAAGCGCAATTAGCGGATACGCAGGCAAAGATTCAGGCAATTATGGAAATCGAGGAAAACCTTAAAACTAACTAGGATAGGGAGGTAACGCAGATATGCACATTTCACCCGTTTCAGAGCAGAACAACCGCCTAACCTTGGTATCAGAACCGATATTAATCGTCGATGATGATACGAGTTTATTAAAGCTACTCAGTATTCGATTATGCAGTGAAGGCTATGATGTTAGCACCGCCACCAGCGTCGATCAGGCGATTCATCTGATTAGCGATCATAAATTTTCTGCCGTATTAAGCGATTTACGTATGCCGGGCAAGGATGGATTATATCTGCTCGATTATGTTTCAAAAAACCACCCCTCGCTACCGGTGATTTTAATCACCGCACATGGTTCTATCAATGAAGCGGTTATTGCGACAGAAAAAGGCGCACTTGGTTTTATTACCAAACCGATAGATCATGCGCAATTAAGAGAGGCGTTAGAAAATGCAGTCGCGCAATCTTCCACACATCAATTAACAGGCTGGCATAAGGAGATCATATTTAGAAGTTCAATTATGCAGAAGCTAATAGACCAAACGGGTTTAATTGCGCGACGTGATGTAAGCACCTTAATAACAGGCGCAAGCGGTACAGGTAAGGAGGTCTTAGCAAAAGCGATTCATAAAGCCAGCAATCGCTGCGATAAACCCTTTATAGCGCTTAATTGTGGCGCACTGCCCGAGCATTTGCTTGAATCTGAATTATTTGGCCATAAAAAAGGCGCCTTTTCCGGAGCGGTTAGTGAGCATATTGGTTTATTTCGGGCAGCAGAAGGAGGCACTCTCTTTTTGGATGAAATCGGCGATATGCCGATCTCACTGCAAGTAAAATTATTACGCGTATTACAAGAAAAATCATTACGGCCGGTAGGAAGCACACAAACTATTGCCATTAATGTACGCGTGATCTCCGCAACCCATAAAGATATTAAGCTGGCAATGGAAGAGGGAGAGTTTAGGGAGGATCTTTTCTATCGACTCTGCGTGGTTAATCTGCGATTACCCAGCCTCAATGAACGGCAGGAAGATGTCCCCGTGCTGGCTCGCCATTTATTAACACTGAGCGCTGCAAAACATGAGGTTCAAGTCACTCGTTTCTCAGATCAAGCTATGCTTAAACTTTGTCAAACACAATGGCCCGGTAATATTCGCCAACTGCTCAATGTCATAGAGCAGTGTGTCGCCCTTACTCAATCGCCGGTGATCAGTTTGGCATTAGTAAACCAGGCTTTATTACATAATAATGATTACTTTTTTGGTTTAACCGATGCCAAGGAAGCGTTTGAACGCACTTATATTTCACGTGTATTAAAGATGACCGATGGCGTTGTATCAAAAGCCGCTGAGCTTTCAGGAAGAAACAGAACAGATTTTTACAAGCTGCTTAAAAAACATCACCTTAATATAGAAGATTATAAATCAGAGCAATCTGATAAGTAACAGATCTTTCACTGAACCACAAAGCCTCAGTATACGAGGCTTTGTTAATGACGAGAAATCGGGAACATCCAAATT
>DATBNI010000562.1:0-1641 GCA_036554425.1 Psychromonas sp. | reverse complement strand
GGTTATATTTCTGCTTACTGTGATTGTCGGTTTTATTTTACATTACTTCGTCCCTATTTATGTTTTTGCCTCAAGCATGTTGACATCCATACTGAGCGCCATCTTAATTATGGCAGGAGTATTGATTGCAGGATGGGCTTTACAAACAATGATCGCCGCGAATGTTTCACCTAACCCTTATACTCCGACTGCACGGTTAATCGTTTCTGGACCATATCAATATTCACGCAATCCAATGTATCTCTCCATTGCATTGGTATACCTGGCGATTGCTATGATGGTTAACAGTCTGTGGTTTTTTATGCTGTTAATCCCGATGTTAATCTTAGTTTGGCGGGGTATTATTCAACGTGAAGAGATTTTTTTAGAAGCCGCTTTTGGTGAGCAATATAAAAACTATAAAAAAAGGGTTCGCTGCTGGTTGTAATTTACCGCATCAATCATGATTGACCTAGGCCAAAAATGTTACGCCTTCTCTTCTTAGGTGATTTTTTGTCTGCTCGTTTAGTCTTAGCATGAGGTGATCAAAGGCTTTTGCTGTTATTCTGCTCCTCTGTCACTTCTGTTTAATGAGCTTTCTATGGAACTTGTATTTTCACTATTACAGCAACTCAGTGTGTATCTGGTGATTGCCTATCTGTTAAGTAAAACGCTTCTCTTTATGCCTTTGATTACGGTTTCAGGTCAGTTTTCCCAGCGTATTGCCTGTTATGTGGTATTCAGTTTATTTTGTATTTTAGGGACTTACTTTGGCCTGAGCATTGACAATGCCATTGCCAATACACGTGCCATTGGTGCTGTGTTAGGGGGATTGTTAGGCGGACCAGTGGTGGGTTTTGCCGTGGGCTTAACCGGGGGGATTCATCGTTATAGCATGGGGGGGTTTACCGATCTGGCTTGTGCCATATCCACCACAGCGGAAGGTTTGTTAGGCGGCTTAGTTCATCGTTATTACTTTCGCCGCGGTTTGGTTGATAAGATATTTAAACCTGGCTGTGCATTTACTGTTTTGGTCGTCGCTGAAATCATGCAGATGAGCATTATTTTGCTGGTCGCAAAACCTTTTGATCAGGCATTACATTTAGTGCAGGCAATTGCCTTGCCTATGGTGATTGCAAATGCTTTCGGAGCTGCCTTATTTATAAGTATTATTCAGGATAGAAAAGCAATTTATGAAAAATATTCAGCGGCTTTTTCCAGTAAAGCTTTAAAAATTGCACATCGTTCAGTGGGTATTTTAAGTGCAGGCTTTAACCAGCAAAGTACCAAAAAAATAGCCCAAATAATTTATGAAGAAACCGGCGTAGGAGCGGTCTCCATTACCGACCGCGATAAAATACTCGCCTTTATCGGTATAGGTGCTGACCATCATCTACCCGGAACGCTCATTTCATCTGACTCTACGCGGCGTGCAATTAATAATAAAGAGCTTATCTATGCCGATGGATATGAATTAAAATACCAATGTTCGTTACACGAAAAATGTAAATTAGGCGCCGTGTTGGTTATTCCACTAGTCGGTGGAGAAGACCAGGTGTTAGGGACTATTAAACTCTATGAGGCAAAGCAGAAATTATTTACTTCACTTAACCGCAGCTTAGGGGAAGGTTTAGGGAAGTTGTTATCAAATCAAATATTAAC